>NZ_JADEUF010000230.1 GCF_015163655.1 Xenorhabdus griffiniae
ATTTATAACCGATTGAATTTATTCCGTTATGGGATTTCCCATATCGGGATTTTGAACTACCTGAAAATCCTCGGTAGTTTAGCTGTCAACTCCGAGTTGACCACTGATAGAAATAGAAAAGCCCCGCGAGTGCGAGGCTATAAATTTATTCCGACCTCTCAGCCGGAGTGGTTCGAGTAGGCGAAAATCTTTCGCTTGACGAACTAGACGGTTCAGTAACAAGCGCCGCCTCGGTTTCTCTTGTTACTCTGCTTTCGGTTTTACCTCCCGAGCATAACACAAAATATACACTTAAATTTCTCAAAATCAAGCTAATTTAGAAAATATTTATATTTAGTGATATATTTCGCAGTTTTCTTTTCTAATTTCCCTCTTAATCGCGTAATACATTTCCTCTTCCAATAGCTCTTCTGACCATGTAGCGCGTTTCCTAGCCCATTGGACATCACAGCCAGTCACCCCTGATAACTCACGGGCAATCTTTTGCGGGCATTTGCGCTCACAATATCGTTTAATAGCGATATCACGAATAGGATTACCCCGCTTAAACGTCTTATTCAGAACCATTTCAACAAAGGCGGCATCATCTGATTCTTTGGCGAGAGCAATGATGTCGCTTAATGTTTGCTTGGGGTTTAGAACTTCATGAGCCTTCTGAAATAACTCATCGCCTTCGTAGCCTAGTTTATGCAGATCTTTCACTACCTTGACGATTCGCTCACCTTCGGCATCAGTCCAGTCTTCACGAGTCATTAAGCGGCCTATGACGCTACAGTCTCCACCAGGATATTCATTCCCCCCATATTGCTTACCCCAAATCATTAGTAAATATCTGACCCAAACACGCTGACTTGGTGTGATTGTTTTCCAGCCTTTACCCCACACCCGACGTAAATCTTTCTTGTTGGCTACATAGGCCAGCAACGGGAATGATTCTTTACTCCTCATCTTATTCCTCTCTGGTTCCCTTTCAGCTTTGATTTTGTCATCAGTACTCCATTGCATATAACGTGATACTGACATTTAAAATCACGTGCGAATTTGCCAACTGTCATTCTGTTAATACCCAATTCACGAGCTAACTGAGTTTGATTACCTCTGTGCTTTATGAGCAGGTCGGGAATTGATGTCATTTCAAATATCATGCTGCCTCCCGTTTCAGTGTCTTTAATTTCTCCTGAAACTCAGCTTTAATCGCCTTGCACTCCTCAATCGTCCATCGGTGCCGATCATGATTGGATTCGATAGCCTCCACCGCTGCCAGACCGATTCGCCGAATTAGCTCCACCCTGTACGGAACCAGATTCCCCGATTTATGCTGATTACAGACAATGCACTGGCGATGAATATTCCGCTCATCGAATCTCAGTTGTGGCGCTGCTGACGTCGTCCGGTAATGCCCCGCATCCCATTGAGCAGACGTATACGTACCACAAGAAACACACGGTAAATCGCAGTCTCGTTCTCTGATATAGGCATTGACTGAGTGCTGGGCTTGTTGAATCCAATAACTGCGGGGTTTTACTGAGAGTTTGCGGGCTTTGAGTTTATCACGGGCTAACTTCTGCTTGATGATATTGTCTTTCTTTCGTCGTCGTTCCTGTTCCTCTCGTTTTTTCTGCTCTTGCTTCCTACCTCTGGCTATTGCACACTGAATTGAGCAGGTATTTTGTAATTGCCGTTCTGGTTGATACCACTCACTGCATTCTTTACATTTCCGTTGTCGAAACTTTGCCACCTTATCCCCCTAACACCAATCCCATAATCAGCATGAG
>NZ_JADEUF010000231.1 GCF_015163655.1 Xenorhabdus griffiniae
TTTCCTATATTCAGGTAATAAAAAGCCCCGCATTGGCGAGGCTGGTGTTTAATTTTCAATGTTTCAACTAATTCTTAACTGACATATTGCAATACGGGTGAGTAATTTGCGTATTATCTACAGAGCCCACACCTCCATCTTCAACTCTAGCTTTATGATCGTAGGATATAGACTTGGAACTATCTATATATCCGTTACAGATGGGACAAATTAACGCCGAAGATAGTGCTGTTCTTATGAATACAGTATTTTTGCTATCTTCACTGATTTTCTTTCCTTTTGTAATATTGCTTCCTTTTAATACATCACCTTCAAAATGAGAGAGTGAAATAATTTCTTCCCCATTAAGCTGTGAGTTTTCTGATTTTTTAATTTTTTCAAGCAGAAGATCTATCATTGATTCTAGAAATTCAGAGTAATAAACGACCCTTTTGTTATGGCTGGCTCTATTTACTAATGATGATATCAATTGCTTATTTTCAATAAGTGTTTTTTCTAGATTAGAGCGTATGGTAATAAATTCTTTAAAAAATCGCTTGTTATTAAATTTTAATTGCTTTGCTATTACTAATAATGTTCCTAGAAACATTGGGTTAATATGTCTACCCGATGAACTATAGAAATATACAGCTGGATGTAACCCAAGGCTACCCCTGTCATTACCTGTAATCCAATTTACTAATTTTAATGTCTTATCTAACGCTAAAGCAGTTTCTTCTCCATTTTGATCATCTGTTTGAGTTATTAATTCGTTTTGATATTTTTTATTCTGAACAATAGCGATTGATATAAGTTCAATTAAAATATCCAATGCTACTCTTACTTCTCTTGAGCCACCAAGAGGAAGATCTATTGTCTTTATTTTTGAATTTATATCTGGTGAAAATAAGGCTGAATTTAATTTAAGTGATTTCTCTTCGATTTTCTTTACTTTATCATCAGAGAATGAAGACCAATATTTATGACCTTTGCCAGCCCTAATTATTGCTCGCGCTGCTATAGATATTGGCTTTTTTCTATTTCTGAGAAGAAGTTCTTCCACATTATCTAAAGGAGTTCCTTTTTTGTTTATATTGAAAAAGGAAGTTTCAGCTTTCTCCGCATCACCTTTAACCCATTGTATTTGTAGTGCCCTTACATAAATATTAGTTAGAAGCCTAGTTTCATCAGGAGACATACTATTTGGATTTTGTATTTTTTTCTCTATTTCATCCCACTTACCTACAGATTCGTTAACAAGTTTCCTGGTTTTATCAGCGATGCTTTTTTGTTCTTCGGATATATTTCCACCAAAAAAAGATCGAGAAATAACTCCATCACCATAATCATCTTCTTTCCAAGCTCTTAATACGCTGAGCCTATGACCACCATCTATAACAAAAATATAGGAACTTTTCCAAAGAATGACTGATGGAATCAAATCTCCAGAGACAAAGCTTTGTAATAAAGAAACAACCTGTTCAGGTGTCCAGTGATTGGTTTCTCGTTGAAAGTCCGGCTTTCTTAACAATCCAGTTAGCATACCCATATCTCTCATTGCTATATTCTGAATCGATTCAAACCCCATTTCGCTATCGGCTTTTACGAGAAAGTCTTCTCTCGCAATCATTGCATCTAAATTAACTAAATTAGCTTTTCTTGCCATTTTTTTACTCATTTATCACCTTTGATTGTATTGTGATGATTCATCATTAATAAAAATTTAGCAATGACCTAGATCTCGTCGCGTGATTTACAACTCACACCCTCGCTGT
>NZ_JADEUF010000232.1 GCF_015163655.1 Xenorhabdus griffiniae
ACCTTATACAGGAATCCTCACGATCTCGTATATTGATTGCTACTAATCTAAAAATAGGTAAATGTAAGCTAAAACAATCTGATTAACATTTACCTAATCAAAACACAGAGTAATAATTATACAAAATTTATCTTTTTTGGTTAATTATTTTGGATAAATCTTTAATTGAAATCATGGGATCTTTTCTATGTATCATTCTATGACAGTTAGAACAAACTATCGCTAAATCAGATAATTCAGTTCTAGTTTCACCATCACTTTTATGCAATGGGTTTAAATGGTGAACTTCACAAAAACCTTTACCAACATCACCATAAAACTCAAGAAAATCAAAATTGCATACTTCACATTTTAGAGTTCCTTTTTCATCTAAAACGCTTTCTTTCTTTTTATTAACAAGGCCGGAGTTTCTTTCTCTCATAATATGCAATCGCAAACGTGGATTACCTTCAACTCCAAAATAATCCAGATCAATATTTGGAATATTATTATTTGTTCCACGACCATCAATTAAATCGTGAACTTTTTTAACATGCTCTTTACTCTCAGGCTTATCTGCATACCAAATAAGGCTTTGTCCAATTCCTCCTTCTACTTTTCTAGGTATTAGTAGAGTGCGTTTTTCAACAGGTAATAAAAAGGCATCATCCCATAATGCCTTTATACGATATATATTTATATCGTTTCTTTTCTGCTTTTCAGAGGGTGTGTCTAATTTCTGTGGTTCACGATATACAGTCGCATTTTTATACCAACCAACAACAACCGTTCCGCCACGTTCATGGCGAGCGAGCCAAACAACTGTGATATTATCAATTTTGTTATCAAATTTACCAGCCCCTAGCCTCTCTATATTAATTTTACCAGGTGATTGAACATATCCATAGACATAACCATTCACATTAGTGAAATTACAGACCTCAAGGCCTGTGTTCTCTTCATTATAAGAGCCACCATCTCGAAGAAAATCGCCATCAATTCCGTCATAATGTTCCATCCAACCAGTATTACAAAAAATAATTGTCATATATTCCTCGTAGCTATTTTAATCTTTCCTGTTCTGATAATTGAAAAAGAATTCTTCTTTTATCTTCTTCATTCATTCCAGATAGTAAAGAAATTGCTCACCTCTAAATGTTAAAGGCTACCGGGCGGTTAACCCGATGGCCTTAATTCTATCACTGAAATTGTTTGTAGTGGTCAAGAAATTCCGGGTAAGCGGCGTCAATCTGACGCTGGGCGGGGGTTTTATCCGCAGACTTCCCATTGGGCAACTACGTGATGGCCATGTTTTCATTGGTCAAGTTGACCTTGCAAAGCCGCTGCTGATGGAGAACAACCTGTTGAACCGCTTCCAGCTTAAATTCAGCGGAATAGTGGCGTTTGGTGGGTTTCAATTTCATCATTACACCTCATTGTTATGTTAATAACATTAGCAGGCTTTTGAAGCGTCCGAGATCCTTATACCACGCCAAAGTGCATCCTTGCCGATGATTCTGGGTGCGCAGCATTAATCTGGCGTTGCCACTTGAAATTTCTTGAGGACGTATTTTCTTTCATGATATGAATAAATTTATTTCATTGATTATTTATAAAAAAACATCAACACTCATATTGAAATATTAATTTAATAAATAACCATAGTAATTATTATTAACTTTTTATCATTTACATTACTAAAAAACGCATTCACAAAATTCACTATTCTTAATATAGCATCTGTAAAACCAATATAAAAATAAAAGTTCAAT
>NZ_JADEUF010000233.1 GCF_015163655.1 Xenorhabdus griffiniae
AGCTGCTTTCTCACACATTAGGTATTTTTGCCAACTTTAAACAAGGTAAAAAACAACGCGATTGGCTTCAACAAACTCTCGTTATTGGGTGTTAAAGTCGAGCATCGCGTTTTCTTATTAATTTGATAACCAATTACCACACCGATACTTTTTAAGTGCTACCATTCCTGACCTTGCCTGTGTCGCAGGCGGTATCCATTATCAAGACAAAATTGCGTCCACTGTGGGATAAAAAAACGACAAAAATCATCGACATTACAGAAGATTTCAACTAAGTTGTCCATAGCCCGTTTCTCCCCAGAGCTGTTTGGTGTGTACCAAAACTTTGCTCCAGGAACAGGCTTGTCGTCGATTTTTTACCCAAAATTTGGGTTGGTTACTCTGCGCACACGTTGCTATGAGCTCGGTATTACACTCGGGAAAATCGCATAGCCCGACGAAATAGCCAAAGTCATGTTGTTTCTGGCCTCTAATCAAGCAAACCATATAAAGGAAAGAGATATAATATGAACCATATTGCCGCATTGAGAAAAGTTAATAACTTAAAACAAGAATTTGATTTAATAGAAGAAATCTGGTCACCTAAGGTGATAGCTCAAACAAACGAATATAAGATAATCATATTGCTCGCTGAGGGTGATTTTATATGGCATACACATGAAGATGAAGACAAGGTGTTTATGGTTATTGAAGGTGAACTTCGTATAGATTTTAAAAATGATCACGTAATAATAAAGCAAGGTGAGTTTTTTGTGGTACCTAAAGGGGAAGAAAGTAAGCCTTCATCCAAGGAATTAACCAAGCTGCTATTAATAGAACCATATATAGTCGCGAATTCAGGCCAATAGATTATTAATAAAAATTGTCAGGTCGTGAATTCAGATAATATGTGTTACACGTGATTCGAGGTGGAGACAGGGGAGGCAACTGATTAGCTCCCCCTGCTCCTACCACCTACAAGTTGGCGCAGGAATTTGTAATACCCGTCACTATTGAAGATATCAGTACCCTAATAATGACGGGGATATCGCTAAAACTAAAAAATCGGGCTTGAACTTACAACTTCTTGAAATTATTGTTCAACAAAGCTGAAGCTATATCGTATCTATTGGTGCATACATATGCTATATATCTCTTTAAGGCAAAATTGATATTTTTTAGGGTGTTTCATATGTTTGGCACATCTGATGCGTGCGACTTCTTTGCATTGTTCAGATTTATTATTCAATTGTGCTTCTGTTGCAAATGTATTCCATGAGGCTAATAGCAAAATAGCTGTGCATAGAGTCAGTGAAGTTTTCATCTTGTAACCTCTATATAAATTTAATATTTTCAATATCTTTGCTCTATATCAGAATAAAGACATATTTATATACTCGATAAACTTCAAGTTGCAATCCGCAAGATGAGGCGAGGCTTTATATTTCCCCGCTGCGCGGGGAAATATAACATACACCTTGAAGTTGAATTGGTATAATAAATTTTCTTATCTAAAATTCCAATCTATTTGGTGTTTTTCTGTGCTGGATTTATGAATGACATATTTAATGGATTGATTTTCCGAAGGGTATTGCTATTTTGTGATTTCATAGAGGGTTGTAAATGGCAACTTGAAGCTTAATGCGTATAAATAACTTTTCAAAATGGTAGGAGTGTCGAAGAAACTCAGTCCAATTTTTGCGAATTTTGATTTTCCACAAACAAAAAAGCAAAAGAGAGGACTGAGTCATGCTTATC
>NZ_JADEUF010000234.1 GCF_015163655.1 Xenorhabdus griffiniae
GATATCCGGCTCGCCAATCAGTTAGCCCATGAAATTTTAGGCCGGACGCTGGATGAAATGCCGCCGCAGACGCGCAAGCTGTTGCTGTTGATCCAGCAGATGGCGCACGCAATGGCGGCAGCGCAGCAATGTGCCCTGAATGCGGTGCGTTTTACCCGGCGGGATATCCGCGACTTTACCCAATGGAGCGACAATCAGCTTAAAGTCCATTGCCAGCGGCTGGCTGAGATGGAATACCTGCTGATCCACGGCGGCAGCCGCGGGCATCTGCTGCAATACGAACTGCTGTGGGATGGTGACGGCGACAGCGCCCACTTAAGCGGCCTGATCGTGCCCGTATGATGACCGCAAGTTGGACTGAAAACAACGCAAGTTGCCCCTAAGTTGGGTTCAAGTTGGTATCAAGTTGGGGCAGACAAAACCGCTATCAGACCGCAGCCAGACAGGGCTGACGGCGCGCAAGTTGGACAATATCAAAAATCACTGTTCCGGCAACACATTAAAATCGCCCCGTCATACCGTACTGCCGGATAGCGGCCATCACAAAAAGGACAATCCGCATGATAACTTCACACGACAACCCCCTGATCACACTGCGCCAACAGCTCGAAGCGTGGTTCGACACGCTGCGGGCACAAGGCCGGGCTGACCGCACGCGGGAAACCTACCGTAGCTACCTGCTGCCCTTTATCGACTGGTGCGAACAGCGCTCGGTTCGTTACCCCGCACAGGTCACACTGGTGTTACTGGAAAGCTGGCAGCGGTATCTGCGGGCTTACCGTAAAGCCGATGGCCAGCCTTACGGCAATAACGGTCAGCGGGAACGGCTGATCGCCCTGCGGCTGTGGTTCCGCTGGTTACTGCAACGCCATCATATCCTCTACAACCCGGCCGAGCAGATGGTGTTGCCGAAAGAAGAAAAGCGGCTGCCGGCGCAGATCCTGAGTGAACGCGAAACCACGCAGGTGCTGGAGAGCCTTGACGATCAGAGTGTGCTGGGGTTCCGCAACCGGGTGATGCTGGAAATCCTCTGGAGCAGCGGCATCCGGCGCATGGAGCTGCGCCAGCTTCAGCGGGGCGACATCGACTTCGAACGGGGTGCGGTCGTGGTGAATCAGGGCAAAGGGAATAAAGACCGGGTTGTGCCTGTCGGTGAGCGGGCGCTGGGCTGGCTACAGCGCTATCTGGCCAACGTCAGGCCACAACTGGCAGCGCACTATGACAGCGGTTATCTGTTTATCTCGCAAAAGGGCAGGCCGCTGAGTCTGGGACACCTGACGCAAATCGCAGGCAAAGCCATCCGGCAACAGGCCCATCTGGACAAGCCGGGGGCCTGCCATCTGTTCCGGCATTCCATGGCAACGCAGATGCTGGATAACGGTGCCGATATCCGGCATATCCAGGCAATGCTGGGGCATGAGAAGCTCAACACGACAGAAATCTATACACGGGTGGCTATCGGTCACTTGAAGAAAGTGCATAAACAAACCCATCCGGCAGAGCGTGACACACCGACAGCACCGGAAAGCCGCGCAGACCATGCCAACGGAAAGCGGGGCGCCGAACCGAAACCGCAGCGCACCGGACAACCCGGCCGTCCCCGTTAAGTTCGCTCGGTGCGGGGCAGGGGCAGACCGTGGCCGGCCTGCCCGGAAGCCCCGGTGCCGGCGGGGGTAAATGGGCCATGGGCGGCGG
>NZ_JADEUF010000235.1 GCF_015163655.1 Xenorhabdus griffiniae
CATCTCTACGGCCTTTTGCTGCATTTCAGCAATGCCGACAGGAGCGCCTCCCATATATTCCCAGGTTTTTTCGGCGGCAGCGGCGGGGGCTGTTGTGGCGATCACCATACCCTTGCCAAGCAATTCCGCCATTTCAGGGATGGTATTCCAGAGCGCTTTTCCTGCCCCGATAGCGGCTTCCCCGGGATTCTCCCAGGCCGCCTCCAGATTATGTTGACTCTCATCAATCCATTTGCTGACGCCATCGGCGGTTTCCTGAAACCAGTCAACGGTTTTATCCCACATTCCCTTTTCTGCCGGTGTTTCTGCTTTGGGAATGGGATTGGCTTCTGCCACTGACACTTGTGCTGGGGCTGCCTGAGCGGTAATTTTGCCAAGGGTGTTCCCTGTTCCTGTCGGGCTGTCATCACGAACTTTGGCGGGTAAGGCGGCATTGGGTTGAGGATATTCAGGTTCTTTTGTTTTTTCCTTTTCTTCCCACTCTTTCAATGGAAACTCGCCGCTTTTGAATTTGTCAACGGCATCCTGTGCGGCTTTTTTAAAAGACTGTGCTTCGAATTTGGCGTCTTCGTGATTGTAGTATTCATCTAATTCCGGATCGTCTCCGTAAGCGCCATAATATCGGCGGCTCTGTGGATAGAGTGTATCGACCCGACTCAGTGCAGTTTCCGCCTCTGCCTGGGTCTGAATATGAAATTCCTCACAAAATTCCTTACCTTCATAAACAGTGGGTGTAACAACCAGCGTCGAAGATTGTTCTGTCATCGTTTCTTTCCTTATGCTCCGTTCATCCAGAATTCATCCTCGTGGCGCCGCTCCAGTTTATTGCCGGCGCGCACGGTCTGGGTATAGGCTTTCGGGTGACATTTGCCACCGACTGTGCCGCTTTTGACGCCATTGGCTATTAGCCGAATATATCGGCTCATTCGTGGTGAATAAAATGAGGGAAATAATAAATAATGAAAAAGTAAAAACAAAATGAAATCCAGTGAAATAAAAAGTAACTTCTGACAATCACAGGATGAAAAATTAAAATCATTGCTTAATTAGCGTAATGCGCGGTGTTTTTATATATAGTTAACTTATTATTTCGCATAATTTAGCTGGCAGAAAAATAGTATTTAATTAACATATTGATTTAAATATGAAAATGAAAAAGCTGTTGCCTTTAAAATGATGATCATTTTAATTTTGTGATCATGATCGCAAAAATTATGTTTGAATGAATGGCTATGCGGGCATTCTATGGATACGCCAGATTCGACCGCCGCCTGATATCAAGTTGCAATTTACAATACGATATAAGACGCATCTTGAAAGATGATTGGTATAAAATACATGGCAAAAAAAGCAGAAAAAAATGGTTGAAATAATATTGATGATATCTTTTTTATGAATTAAATGCATTTTGGTTCTGATTATTTTTAACATATAAAATATAAGGATTTAGGCATAATATTCAAAATGTTCACTGTAAGAACAGATGAAAGTTTTATTATGGGAAAACGTCCATTCTAATTACAGTTGTGGTGTGTGGTAATTTGAAAGGATGAGGTGAAGTTAATTATTTATTCTTCCATATGAAAGGTTAAAACCACCGACTTTAGTCGGTCAGCTTTAGCTGCAATACTGTGTTGTACTGGAGGTGCAACATGGATTACAGATACGGCAGTCA
>NZ_JADEUF010000236.1 GCF_015163655.1 Xenorhabdus griffiniae
TTAATTGAAAATAATCGTGATAATTTATAGTTCTAATTGTTTTCTGAATCAAATGATCTGACTGATAAAAAATAATTATTAGCTGATAAATAAAAGTGATTTGAATTAACTGGATGAAAATGACATTTTATGTAGTAATTAACAATTACCTTTTGCTTTTACCCATGGCCCAGAAGATAAAGTTATTTATCATTAAAACCAATACATGCTATGGCTATAAATGGACAATAATGTAAAGTCACGGTGACTCTTTAAAAATTAACATATTAATGGAATGTCTATACCAATCGCCTTTCAAGATGCGTCTTATATCTCCCCCGCTACGCGGGGAGATATAAACAGGCACATTGATTTACAAGCTGTAATTTGAAGTTGGATTGGTATAGATAGATAATTAAAATGAGTATTTCTATAAATATTATTGTCAATAAATGAAAAAATCAAGTGACTATGTTTGAAGTTAATATATTAAGAATGCTTAATTAAGGAACAATAAATGAATAATATAAACAGTATAGAATTATCTCCTCCTACATTTCCACAGGCACATGGAACCGATACCATTAACATACACGATCTGCGCATCACGAATACTGAATATATATTAATGGAAGTGCCAAAATATAATGATGCTATGACTGGCGATAAAATAGAGGGATATCTTTGTTTAAGAGATAATGATGAGGTAGTTATAAAAAATAGACCATATTATATTACACCCGATAAATTGCATACATCCCCATATAATTTGCTATTTCCTGTGGATGAGGTTTCTCAATATGGTGCCTATCAAGCTAAATATAAGATAATAAGTCATGGCAATGAACGTGAGTCACCAACAGTGAATATAAATCTTATATTTTTTGATTCATCTGAATTATCTGATTATATTCCTAGTGTTCCAGAGGCTACTGGTAAGCAAGGTACCTTGCTGACAAGAGATGATTATTATCGGTTGGATCAGTTGAAAGTTATTGTGCCAGTTTATGAGGGGATGGCTCCTGGCCATACTGTCAAAGTTTTATGGAAAGGGCGTCGTAGTGATATTACATATATGCCACCTACTCAGACAGTAAATAGTGTAACACCGATGACATTCTATATTCCTCGTATGGAGTTTATTGACACGATAGGCGATACTGCTACGTTGCGTTTTTCAGTCACAAGAACACCTGGTGATGTTGTTGAATACTCAGGCGGTTTACAGCTTGAGATTGAAGGGCAAGTACTTAATTTACCTGCACCCAACCTTGAATACAATGATGATTCTATTCAAGTCATAATACGCTATCCTGATATGAGATTAAATCAGACAGTAAACATCCGGTTGGTAGGTCAGACAATGTGGCAAACTAATTATCAAATACTTGACAATGTAGAACGGATAGCAATAGATATCCCCTATGATTGGGAACAGGAAAACCGCGGGAAACTGGTTCTGATTGACTATGCTGTAGGTGATATATATGGAAGTAAAGATAATTTTTCCCATATATTAAGACGAGTCTTATAACATCTTCCAAAAAATATAAAAAATTTTTCTAATCTCTAATAAGCCTCGTTTAAATAGGTTTTCATAATACTGAGAGTATCAGATGTTGGAGTTCCTTACCCCGCGCAGTGCGCGGGGTAAGGAGTACTCCTATCATTTTGAAACGCTATTTAAA
>NZ_JADEUF010000237.1 GCF_015163655.1 Xenorhabdus griffiniae
CGGCGGCATCTCGTCGCCTAAGAACAATAACGGACTGGAACTCATCTATATTGATGACCAGGTGCAAAAGGACGGTTGCATCACCATCAAGACATTCCACCGTCAGCACACTCATTTACCTAAGCAGTTCCAGAACAAGCGGATAAAAGACATTGTCGATGGTGAAAAGGTCTACTATGCCGATGCTGAACCTTGTGATATTCCCGAAGGCTGTCGATTAGATGTTCGTGTCCAGATGCCGGAGGATTCGGTGTGGAATTTGAGGCAGGGGAAGGTGACAGAGGATGGTGAACAGGTGACATGGTAGATGAATAAGCAAAAAGCCACCATAAGATGGCTTTCTGCAAGGGTATTTAATTCAGGCAACTTTATGATAAGTTCGTGCTAGTACTTCTTCTTTGCGAGCATATAATTCTGTTACAATTTTATCTAATCGCCTTGAAAGTGCTAGCATTTTATTAATGCTCTGTTGTTTGGTCATTGATAGTCTCCTAGGTATATTTATATTAGTATAGCGGTGATTTTTTCAACATCATTGCACTATTAGCACACATTTCTGGATTTTTAATTTTGATATCGTTTATTAGCATTTGTGCAATTAACAGGATTTGCTGAAGATTAAGATCGTCATGCTGTTTAGCTTCATGGCTCAGTTGCGAGACGATATCAGCCAAATCATCTAAGGATGGGTCAGTTATTTCATGTAATTTATCAATCCCTAGCTCAGCAAGACTTACAGTCACAAACTCAACTAAACCAGCTACAGCTTTCTTTATGCCATATAGCTGTCTTTCCTGAACAGACGCCTGAGCATCATCCTTAAGTACTGCATTATGAAATTGATGGGTCACAAATTATACTCCATATATAATACTTGACAATGTATTTTGCAAGGTATGTCTGGTAAATAATCATTAACTACGCATCCAATAATGAAAGAGGTGAAACAACACCAATGAATTTCAATCAACTGATTTTGTTTAATTTAACTTCTAATGAATTTAAATTCTGCAAACTTATATTTGTCAGTTACTTAACAGATTATTAACTAATATTATGTTTGTAGCTTACCTCTTTATGCTCAAGCGTTCAGAAACACTACTATCATCCTACTAAATAATGCTACTAAGCATCACTTCGCGCCTGTGCAGGGCATCATACACTACATTACTTTTATTGATATTTGATAGGAGATTGTCTGATTTTTGAGATAACTGCCATAATTAATTCACACAGAACTAAATAAAAAATATTATTTCAACTCAAAACTGTATCACTAGTTATATTATTGCCTTGTACCCACTTGTCCCACTCCCCACACAATCCCCATCAATTTATTCAACTATCCCCATTCGTTAATATATTCGGGCTGTCCAGCAATTAATAATTAAACAAGGAAATAGTATGTCTGACGTTATTAAGCCCGAATGTGAATGTCCATTCGATCCAAAACAATATCAGTGTGATTGCTTTATTGCCCCAGTAGGTTCTTTCTCTTGGGCGTTGATTCAATTAAAACTTCGCAAACGTGTTACCCGTTCTGTCTGGGGTGACAAAGGAATGTATCTGGCGATTACACCACGTGTGAGTAACTTAATCGTAGAAGAAGGCAGTGCTTACGCGGTTGATGGTGTAGCGGTTGG
>NZ_JADEUF010000238.1 GCF_015163655.1 Xenorhabdus griffiniae
CAACTCCTCAAATACCTCGCCAAAATCTACCAAAATATGGTTTTGATTTATTAGCACCGTTTTGTGGGGATCCCTCAGCGCTACGCGGGGAGATATAAGACGCATCTTGAAGTTAGATTGGTATATACTTTTTATTATCATCACGTTATCTATGTCTTGGGCATTTACTGATTCTCTTTTGCTTTGCATGTAATCGCACCAAATCACACATTGTGTGTTAATTAATAATTATAAGCTAATCAATTTTTTCTGTTATAGAAAAAGGAATAAATAGTTATTATTCTTTCCTTAATGAATATTTTTCAACGTTATTTATAATCAATCGATTCCAAGTTACAGTTGTAAACAACAAAGCAATAGCTTGAAGAATTTATAGAATATCTCTTATCTGTTAGAGGAACTTCATTTTGTCTGATTCAGTTTTATTTTCTGCGATTAAAAGGCCCGAGGCCGGAGCACAACTGTTATTTTTTCATCACGCCGGAGGATCTTGTTTTTCCTACATTGAGTTGGCTCACAAGTTATCTGAATTTATTGAAGTATATTGTTTGGAGCTTGCAGGCAGGGGAATGCGTGTTTCAGAACCTTTTCAGGTGGATGTTGAAATTGTTTTGTCTGATATCCTTGCTGCAATAAAGCGTTTAAGGTTAGGAGAGGATAAACCTTTATTACTATTTGGGCACAGTTTAGGCGCGGAACTGGCTTATCAGGTTGCTCGTAGGCTGGAGAGTGAATTACCAGAAAAGCAATTAGCACTTATTGTCTCTGCCCGTGGTTGTATTGATCCCGAAGGGTTTAAAAATAAACCATGTGAGGAATATTCTGACGCTTATGTTTTGAATATCCTTGAGCAATGTGAAGGAACACCGCCAGATGTTCTTGCTAACTCCGAATTACGTAATTATGTGATCAAAACGATGAAAAATGATCTCATTTTGTTGGATTCTTTGTCTTTATTACCGAAAGTAAAGTTGAATATCCCAACCTATGTGATAGGCGGCGATCGGGATAATAGAGTTCCTGTCTCTCGTTTGGCGGAATGGCGGCGAGTGTTACCTGAGCCAATAGAACAACAAATTTTCACCGGAGGGCATTTTTACTTGTTTAATAATTATGCAGTAATTTCTTGGATCGAAAAACAAGTCAGAGAACTCGCAAGGTAGGCTAAAAATCATAGTCTAATAATAAAGCAGCGACTTAGAGAATTCAGGGGTTTTCGTCTGAAAAATAGACAATATGTTATAACGGAAAAGCTATGACCAGATATCAAGAAAAGAAGATTACTGTTAATGATGCTCAATTGGTGTATCTCCATGACCATGAGAATACTAAAACTCCCTTATTGTTTCTGCACGGTGCCTTATATGTGGCAGCGCCATATGATCGAATTGGAAGATATCGTATCACCGATGGCTTTGAGCTTGCGTCACTTTGGCGGCTCTGTGAAAGAGGGTAACTTTGGTATTGAAACACATGCTAATGATGTTACATATACAGGATCTTAAGCATTAACTGTATATTTTAGATAGAAAAAAGGCTTCATTTATGATCTGATAATCGTCGCCAAACTAATACCAAAACCACGGATGAAGCCTGT
>NZ_JADEUF010000239.1 GCF_015163655.1 Xenorhabdus griffiniae
TTACCGATTCGGTTTGTTGACAAAATCGACATTTCACTTCTACCGTTGCCATCTGATTTCCTGAAAAAGTGAGGAGTATACATGAGAAACAACAAATTGAATACGTGACCAGAGATTCTCACTTCAATTCCATACCTTAAAATATCTTATACTAAAATCAATATTAAAAAATAACACCACTTTCGCAAATAACCATTATTTATTAATGTTAATTAACATATTTAAACACACTAAAGCATTTAACAAAACACTATAAAAATTTATAATTCGATTTATTTCACTGAAACCTAAATAACCTACAAATGTTAAGGAAAATAAATAATGCTATCAGAAATGACCACTGCTTATCGTAAATCTAACGCATTGTTTGCTTTTGTAGAAAGCAAAGCACCACTATATTTAAGTACCCAAGATGGAAAGACTCTGGAACAGCTTGCTCAACTATGCCATGTTTCCCAAGATAGGTTCCATCGGCTATTGAATTATATGCAGTCTCTTAATGTATTAATAAAAAAAGATGATAAATTTTACCTTACAGAGCAATGTTCATCACTAAGTGATCCAAACAGTCTTGAAACACTACATGTAAAATTCGAATTAAGTCCAATCAGCTGGAATGCATGGTCACAATACAGTGCATCCTTAAGTAAAATAAATAGTAAATCGGCTTTTGAACTTAGTCATCAAGAGAAATTTTTTGACTATTTAAGTCATGAACATAATAAATCGCTTAAATCTACTTTTGATCATTTAATGACAAAAATTACCGACACAATGAATAAACATATTATTGAGCACATTCCCCTAAATGGTATTTCTTCAATCATGGATGTAGGAGGAGGTCAAGGCTCTTTAGCCAAAAATATAAAAATGCATTACCCACATATCCAATGCCACGTTATGGATCAGTATGATTTTGCTGAACGAGAATCAGAAGAAATCACTTTTATCAATGGCGATTTCTTTTCCTCTATTCCATCAGGATATGACGCTTATTGCATGAAAAATGTTTTGCATAATTGGCCAGATAATCAAGCCATTGATATTCTCAGAAATTGCCATAAGGCAATGGGTGAAGATTCCGTTTTATATATTATCGATATGCTTAAAGATCAAAATGATGCAGAGGCAGAGTCATTTGATTTACATATGGATATCCTTTTATCAGGTAAAGAACGGTATCAATCAGAATTTGAATCTGTAGCAAAACAGGCCGGACTCTCTATCACAAACACCTATAACCTGAATATTTCCCTAACGGGAGGTAGCCAATACATTATTGAAATGAAAAAAATAAAGTTTTAATAATCTGAATTTGAGATAAGAAATTGTGTCATTATTTTTTCTAACTCATCACTAGGATTATAAATAAAAAATTCACCTTTCATCAAAATTTGGGCATTTCTCTGCACACTTGCATACTTTATATACCAATCGTCATTGAAGATGCTTGATTTTTTATCCTAATCCGATCATGCTTGCGACCATGAAAATTCATCTGACACCAGAACAAAAACGCGCCCTTGAATTGATGC
>NZ_JADEUF010000024.1 GCF_015163655.1 Xenorhabdus griffiniae
TAATTATGATATGTATAATAATAAATATAATGAGTGGGTAAATGACTCACCTTAATTAATTACTTCAAGATGAGCCATTTGGGCGCTAATTAATGCAACTTCAGGCGTGGACGAATAACGCGGTTAATTCCTCCAACCAGCATCATCAAACCTGTTTTAATATATCCATGCAAAGCTACCTGATGCATACGATACAAAGAGATATAAACCATACGAGCAATACGGCCTTCAACCATCATTGAACCACGCATCAAGTTCCCCATCAGGCTACCAACAGTACTGAACTTGGATAATGAAACCAATGAACCATGATCTTTGTAAACATATTCTTTCAATGGTTTTTCATTCAACAATGCCAGGATATTGTCATAACAACGGCTTGCCATCTGGTGAGCAGACTGCGCACGAGGAGGAACAAAACCCCCTTCTTTTTTCGGGCATGATGCACAATCCCCAATGGCAAAAATATGATCATCTCGTGTGGTTTGCAAAGTGGGTTTTACAACCAATTGATTGATACGGTTGGTTTCCAATCCACCGATATCTTTCATAAAGTCAGGCGCTTTAATTCCCGCAGCCCAAACCATCAAGGAAGCTTTGATCTGCTCACCCTCTTTGGTATTCAACCCATGCTCATCCGCACTGGTCACCATTGTCTTGGTTAAGACCTTAACACCCAGCTTAGTCAACTCTTGATGGGCTGCGCTGGAAATACGTGTCGGCAATGCAGGCAAGATACGCTCTCCTGCCTCAACCAAAGTCACGTTCAGGGCGTCTGAATTCAGGCTTTCAAAGCCATAGCTGTTAAGTTGCTTAACCGCATTATAAAGTTCCGCGGAAAGCTCTACGCCCGTCGCACCACCACCAACAATCGCGATATTCACTTTTTCTTCTGCACTGTGATTTGCAGAATATTTCAGGAACAGGTTCAACATTTCATTGTGGAAACGATGTGCCTGTTGCGGGTTATCAAGGAAAATACAATTTTCCTTCACACCCGCCGTGCCAAAATCGTTAGATTGGCTACCCAATGCCATAACAAGAATGTCGTAAGCCAGTTCACGCTCTGGTACTAACAAATCACCATCTTCATTACGGATACCAGCCAGAGTAATTTTCTTTCCTTCACGATTAATATTCGTGAGTGTGCCGAGCTGGAAATTGAAATAATGGTTGCTTGCATGAGCCAAATAACTCAATGCATCAACACCATCATCCAGAGAACCCGTTGCAACTTCATGCAATAGTGGTTTCCATAAATGGCTATTATTGCGATCCACCAAAGTAATTTCGGCTTTTTTCTTACGCCCTAATTTGTGTCCCAAACGCGTTGCCAGCTCTAAACCACCAGCGCCCCCACCAATGATGACAATTCTTGTCTTTGGCGTTGTCATGAATACCCCACTGAAAATACAACATAATGTTATGTAAGGCGCTAAGTTCGTTTCTTTACGTAAAAACCTTGAATAACGTCCTTAAATAACTTCAAGCTAAACAAATTTCATATTGAAAATATCTCCAGAATATCATGGCAGGTCAGTTGGTCATACCAAAAATAATCACAACTAAATTCTTTTGATTAATTAGACATCAATCACAAAAATTGTTCACACAAACCCTGTAACTCCCGATTAGCTTTTTGCCAACGTTCCGATTGCTGTAATTCTTCCAAACTAAATTGTTTGCCTTGATGGTATAACTGTTTGACTTTAGGTGATTCAATGATCGGTAAGTTATCCAGCACACTGACTGCCCCTTCTCGATTGTTGCACACTAAAATCATGTCACAACCGGCATCTAATGAGGCTTTAGCCCGTTCAGCATAACCGCCCATCACTGCGGCGCCTTCCATCGACAAATCATCAGAAAAAATAACACCTGCAAATCCTAATTGCTGACGAAGTATGGATTTCAACCAATAAGGTGAACCACTTGCAGGACGGTGATCTATCTGCGGATAAATCACGTGAGCAGGCATAATGGCATCCAACAGATTACGTTGGATAAAATCGTGGAAAATCACCATATCATGACAACTAATGGCATCCATAGGACGATTATCCCGTGGCGTTTCTTTATGGGAATCAGCTGTCACGGCACCATGGCCCGGAAAATGTTTCCCTGTCGATTTCATGCCCGCAGAATGCATTCCTTGAATAAATTTTTCCGCCATTGCCATCGCAGGTTCAAGTTCTTCATGGAATGAACGTTCACCAATGGCTATGCACTTATGCCCTAAGTCCAATACTGGCGCAAAGCTGATATCGATATCCATTGCGATCATTTCTGATGCCATTAACCAACCAGACTCTTTTGCCAGATGTGCTCCCATAAGCATGTCATGTACACAAGCAAAAGATTGTGCCGCAGGTAAACGCGTAAACCCTTCATGAAAACGCTGAACACGTCCGCCTTCCTGATCAACAGCAACCACCAAACGGTGGCGGGAAGCTGCGCGAATTTGGCGCACCAATTCACGTAATTGTGCTGTATCGTGGAAGTTGCGGGTAAATAAAATTAAGCCACCCACTAATGGATGCTGTAAAATTTCACGCTCTTCATTATCCAATTCATAGCCAACAACATCTAACATTACTGGCCCCATAGCCTTCCTCACTTCTCTTTAAATTGGTTATTAGATTCACTACGCCAGGTTAAAAGCCTGGCGTAAGGGATGTACCAGCGATAAAAATTGTTGTTCTCTTGTCTGTTGCCAGCGCACTTCATACCACATTAACATCATATAACTGACCCACGGCTCCCATCGCTTAATCTGTTGTTGCAATAAGTGGATATCTGAATATCCTGATGCCTGGGCACAATAATACTCTAAAAAAGTTTTTTGCTGCACTTCATCCCATTGATTTCCCTTGAATAGTACAGCCAGAGAAAAACCAATATCGACATCCGCAGCGTACTCCCAATCAATCAATTTTAACCCTTTTTCCGTCATTAATAGATTATCAGGGTGAACATCCATATGAGCCGGAGCGATTTTAAGTGCGGCAGGCATCCTTCTTGTTATAAAAAATTTGTGCAGACGTAACCAACGAGGAGATAAACGTTTTCTGTCAATCTGCTGCCATTGGAATGCAATTTGTTTTTTTAATTGAAAGGGGTAACCCAATGGAGAATAGTTATGAAGAAGAGCAAGCAGCTGGGCTAATGGCTGCTGTAAAGCTGACTGGCCCAGTGTCTCGGGTTTTACTTTTGCCCCTGTAAGCCACTCAAGCAATAACCAGGTTCCGTGCATAGACACGACTTTAGGCGCAATGCCGATGGAAGATAACCGCCGCAAAATCCGATTTTCTCGTTGACGATCCACTCCAAGCATTTCACTATGCGGTGTTTGTACGCGTCCGACCATCTGACACACTTCATTTGTAACTGTATTAGCAATAGAGTAACTTCCCTGTGTCAAACCCGTTAATGGCCTAATTTCCCAAGAGCCTGCGGGAATATCAGGCCATAACTGACACAACACCCTGAGCAAAGCGTCGCCATTAGTTAACGTCACCACGGCCCGACCAGAGTATTTCGCCAGTTTTAACCAGCATTAACTGCATCTCCAGATCACGCTGTCCATGATTATTGGAAACAACAGAATAGAGAACATAATCGGCATTTAAATAACGTGCCAATCCAATGGACTTACTGCGCAACCCCAGGCTATCTTCCGATGATAACCCTAGCGCCTGTCTGGCTGAATAGACTTGGGATTTCGGTACAACCTGAAAAGTGTGTTTATTGCTGATGACATTCGTAATTGCATCTGTAGCTTTCAGGGTTCGCAATGAGCCATTCGTATTATTCTTGACAGAATCGACAAGCAGTAATTTTCCCGCTTCCACACCATCAGCATTAACCATCTGATCCACTAACGGCTGAACAATACTATCCCAATTAATAGATTGAATTTTAGGGGGCTGAGGAACTTTTTCTGATGGTCCTACCGACGGTTCCGGTTTTTTCTCTGGCTCCACCGGTGTAACAGGAGCAGGCTTTTGTGTTTCTGGAACAACACAACTCGCCAGCAACATTGCCGATAATATAACAAAGAGAATTCTTTTCATTAATCTACTCCAGTTACATCACTACTTTGTACCGATATACATAAATTAAGTTATTATTTTGCTAATAGCGGTCCCAATGGACGTCCACCCACTAAGTGCATGTGGATATGGAAAACTTCCTGTCCAGAATGGCGATTACAGTTCATGATCAAGCGATAACCATCTTCTGCAATGCCTTCCTCTTTTGCTATTTTGGCTGCAACAGTAAACAGACGTCCCAAAGCAAGTTCATGATCAGCGGTAACATCATTAACGGTTGGGATCAATACATTGGGTACGATCAAAACGTGGGTTGGTGCCTGCGGGGAAATGTCGCGAAATGCAGTGACCAAATCATCCTGATAAATAATATCAGAAGGAATTTCTCGACGGATGATTTTACTAAAAATAGTTTCTTCTGCCATTTTACTTCTCCTGTTTATTGTGAGGCTTAAAAACACCGTGTGACACGACTAACTTAGTTTTCTTTAATATTGATATGAAACAGTTCACAAAAATTTCTGGTCGTCACCGCAGCCAATTCTTCAATATTGACGCCTTTCAATACTGCCATATATTCAGCAACATCACGTACATAAGCTGGCTGATTCTGTTTGCCTCGATGGGGAACCGGTGCCAGATAAGGTGAATCGGTTTCGACCAGAATGCGATCGAGTGGCACATATCTTGCCGCTTCACGGATCTGCTCGGCATTGCGGAAAGTGACAATACCAGAAAAAGAGATATAAAAACCCAAATCCAGCAAAGCCTTTGCCGTTTCTTTATCTTCCGTGAAACAGTGCAATACTCCCCCACAATCCTGGACTTTTTCTTCCCGCAAAACCATCAATGTATCGTCTCTTGCGTCACGGGTATGCACAATCACTGGCTTATTTAATTCACGGCCAATGCGAATATGTTCGCGAAATGAAGTTCTCTGGAGTTCAGCATTTTCTTGCTGATAATAATAATCCAGGCCAGTTTCTCCCATTGCGACAACGTCTTCATCCGCAGCCAGTCGGGCAAGTTCTTCGAAATCGTAACCTTCATCCAAATTCAATGGATGGATGCCGCAGGAATACGCTACGTTTTCCCGTTTACCAATCAGTGCCTTCATTTGCTGAAAACCAGGCAACGTGGTTGCCACCGCCAGCATATATTTCACATCCCGTTCGGCCGCTTTCGCCACAACATCATCTACACTTTGGTGCAGCGTTTCATAATCAAGGCAATCGAGATGACAATGCGAATCAACTAAAAACATAATATGCTCATATCTAACTAAGTTATTGTGCAGGACAAAATTGCCTTTCCCAATTGAGTAATTGTTCCGTTAACAACAATTCCCGATTGACTCCCACCACAGATAATAATTGATGACGACAATGCACCCAATCATCAACTGTCTTTAATAATGTTTCTACACTTTGGCTGGCAGCAAGATAATGAATCAGAGCCTGCTGATCCTGGTTAATACAGTAATTCTGCGCCTGCTGCCGCCATTTCACTGCATCGGATAATAAGCTGATCAACCAATGTAAAGATTGCTGTACATCATCACGATTCAGTAAGGGTAAAAGTGTCAGGGTATCACATTTATGCAACGCCTGTTCAATCGCCTGGCAAAGTGAATTCCTCTGCTGCCATTTCTCCGTCTGGAGTAGTTGCTCAGCGGCCAATGGTGCTCCCTGAGAAAGTTTCAATGCTGTTTGTGCATCTAAAGAGGATATCGCCGGAAGCTGTTTTTGGAGCCAATAAAGTCCCATCGAAGATTCAGGAACTGAAATAAAATAGTAAAAACAGCGGCTACGTAGTGTTGCCAGCAAATTTATAGGGTTTTGACATTGCAACAAAAAGTAGGTGTTTTGCGGTGGCTCTTCCAACGTTTTCAATAAGGCGTTAGAAGCTGCATCAGTCAGGGATTCTGCGGATGTGATCCAGGCAATTTTGGCACCCCCTTGCTGAGAATATTCATAGAGCTTCTCACTGAGCCGACGTACTGCATCTACCCCAATAACATTTTTTCCCTTTTCAGGCGCAAGAACATGCCAGTCAGAATGCGTTTCCGCTAACATCAAATGACAGCCGTGGCATTCGCCACAGCTTTTAATGCCCTGTTTATTCTGACACATTAACCAACGACTCAAACCATACAATAATGCATCAGCTCCCATTCCGGCATGAGCATGAAGCAAAATAGCATGATGACCACGCCCCTGTTGGTGGAGTTCAACTAACTGACGGTATGCATGATTGAGCCACGGATACCAGTTCATGTCTGAATTTCCTGTGCTTTTAGTCAATGTTCTTTAACCAGGCAAGTAAGGTATGGCGAATATCATCCTGCACTTTTTCCAGTGGTTGGGTGGCATCAATCTTTTTGATACTGTCATCTTTCGCCATAAGTTCGAGATATTTTGTACGGGTGCGATGGAAGAAATCTAAGGATTCCTTTTCAATCCGATCTAATTCACCGCGTTCAAGAGCACGTTGTAAGCCCATTTCCGGTGGTACATCAAGGTAAAGCGTTAAATCTGGCGAAAAATCCCCCAATGCAGCATTGCGTAGTGACGCCATCAACTGCTGATCAATACCTCGGCCTCCTCCCTGATAAGCCTGGGAAGAGAGATCATGACGATCACCAATGACCCAAGTTCCCTTTGCTAACGCTGGCTTGATAATATTTTCTACTAATTGAACCCTGGCAGCATATAACATTAATAGTTCTGCTTTATCTGTCAGTGATTCTCCTTCAACCCCTTGTTTGATCAGCTCACGGAGTTTTTCTGCTAACGGTGTCCCACCAGGTTCACGGGTAAGCACCAAATCAAAAATACCCTGCTGCTTCAAGGTTTCAACCACTGTCTGGATTGCTGTTGTTTTTCCAGCACCCTCAAGCCCTTCAATTACAATAAATTTGCTACTCATTTATCCTGCTTTAACCTTTGGCGATAAAGGCTTACTGCCTTATTATGTGCTACCAGATTGGTGGTGAATGTGTGCCCTCCATCGCCATTCGCCACAAAATACAAATATTCTGTGACGGCAGGATGTGCTGCCGCCTTAATTGAAGCCAAACCTGGCATGGCGATAGGAGTGGGTGGCAACCCATCAATCATATACGTATTGTATGGTGTAAATGTGTTGAGATTGCTGCGAAAAATCGTACCCGTATATTTATCTCCCAATCCATAAATGACGGTTGGATCAGTTTGCAGTTTCATCTTTAACCGCAGACGATTCACGAATACAGAGGCAACTTTAGTTCGCTCAGATTCAATTGCGGTCTCTTTTTCAATGATAGAGGCCATGATCAACATTTCATAAGCACTGTTATATGGCAGGCTCTTTTCCCTGTTTTCCCATTCCTGCCCGACGATTGTTTTCATTTTGTTATGGGATCGTTTAAGCAGCTCCAGGTCACTCGTGCCTGCTGTATACAAATAGGTATCAGGATAAAACCAACCTTCCAGTGACTCATCTTCTTTCATGCCTAAAGCAGCAAGCAGCTCTTTCGGTGTCTTATTTTCTATCTCATGTTTTAAGTATGGCGCATTCTGCAATATTTTTGCCCAATCAGAAAAGCGACTACCTTCAACAAAACGAATGGCAAACTGAGTTTCTTTGCCACTGGCAAACAATTGCAGGACAGACTGCAAAGACATACCTTTTTGCAAACGGTAAGTTCCAGCCTTAAACTTTGCTAACTCTGGTTTAAAGCGGAATAGCCATGGCAGTAATTGACTATCTTCAATCAATTTATGCTGAGTCAATAAGGCTTGCAGTCCAGCACGCCCCGTTCCCGCCGGTACAGTAAATATAAGCTCCTGGCTAAGATTAATATCTTGAGCAGCAAAGTTCTCTATTTTCTTCATAAAAGAAAAAAATACGATCACAGCGATTGCAATAAGCAAGCCGGGCAGAATGAAAATGCGCTTTTTTAGTTTCATCCGGTAATCACTTTATTTGTGCTTCTGAATACTGACTTGCTAAGGTTTTAAACATTCAGGTAATAAATATTCATGCAACTCTCTTGATTGATATTTCCACGCCGGTTGATTTTTATGCGCTTGAATTTGACTTACTGGCAATACTGGCATTAAGGAATTACAGATAATCACTTCGTCTGCATAAGCCAAAGCTTCAGGATAGCGCATAACACATGATAAGCTATAATCACTTTTCGCCAACAATTCGATGATCTTCCGTCGCATGACCCCTTCCACTCCACTCTGGCTGAGATCAGGTGTATAAACATTTTTTCCTTTTCGCCAGAAAATATTAGCCGCACCGCATTCAACTAATAAACCATCACTATCAAGTACCAGCGCTTCGTCTGCTCCAGATTGTTCAATGAACCGTTTGATCAATACCTGCTCCAAACGATTTAAATGCTTAATACCGGCCAGGTAGGGATTAATTCCCATCGAAATGGGGCTAAGAGTCAATGACACACCTTTTCGACGCTGAGTAATATATCGTTCAGGATATGAATTCAAAGATAAGATCTGTGTAGGTTCAGTCGTGTCATCAAAGCCATAACCACGGCCTCCCGTTCCTCTGGAAAGAATGATTTTCAACACACCGGAATCACACCCTTTCACTACCTGTTTAATATGGTTCTCAAGTTGGAACCAATCCAGTGCTGGCATAAAGAGTTTTTCAACACCTTTCTGCAACCGTTTTATGTGCAAAGGTAGCAAAGCCGGTATCCCTTGCTCAACCCTTATTGTAGTAAAACAGCCGTCACCAAACTGCACCGCACGATCATTAACAGGTATATGATCGCACTGATTCCCATTAATCCAATACGTCATGTTAACTTCTTATTTTTGATAAAAAAGCCCCAACATTTGTTGGGGCTTTTTATAAACACAAGGTGATTTTAGATCTTACGGAAAATCAATGACCCATTGGTGCCACCGAAACCAAAAGAGTTACACAATGCGTATTCCATCCCTTCAACGTTGCGTGCTTTACCCGGAACTAAATCCAGACGACAATTCTCATCCTGATTCTCCAAGTTAATGGTTGGAGGAATAATCTGATCACGCAGAGAAAGAATAGTGAAAATAGATTCAATCGCGCCCGCTGCACCCAACAAATGGCCTGTCATTGATTTGGTTGAACTCACCAATACTTTAGTGCCTTCCCCAAAAACAGACTCCACTGCGCGTGCTTCTGCAATATCACCAACTGGCGTTGAAGTACCATGAGCATTGATGTAACCCACTTGCTCTGGTGAAATTCCCGCATCTTTCAGGGCATTTTGCATCGCTAAAGCAGCACCTGCGCCATCTTCAGGAGGTGATGTCATGTGGTAAGCATCGCTGCTCATGCCAAAGCCAACAACTTCAGCATAGATTTTCGCGCCGCGTTTTTTCGCGTGCTCATACTCTTCAAGTACAACAATACCCGCGCCATCGCCCAAAACAAAGCCATCACGATCTTTATCCCAAGGGCGACTTGCACCTTGAGGATCGTCATTACGCGTTGACAATGCACGTGCAGCACCGAACCCAGCAACCCCAAACTCAGTGCTCGCTTTTTCTGCACCGCCCGCCAGCATAATGTCAGCATCATTATAGGCAATAATGCGAGCTGCATGACCGATGTTATGTACGCCAGATGTACAGGCAGTTGCAATAGAAATGCTCGGACCACGAAGACCATAAAGGATGCTCAAATGGCCCGCCACCATATTGATGATGGTCGAAGGTACAAAGAATGGGCTGACCTTACGAGGCCCTGCCGATAACAGTGTACTATGATTTTCTTCGATCAGACCCAATCCACCAATACCAGAACCAATAGCAGCACCAAAGCGGCTAGCATTGGCTTCTGTTACTTCGATTCCTGCATCTTCAATAGCTTGTTTGCCCGCAGCAATACCATACTGGATGAAGAGATCCATCTTCCGTGCTTCTTTGCGCGAAATATTGAAATCTTCATGATTAAAATTCTTCACTAAACCTGCAAACTTCGTTGCATGGTTAGAGGTATCAAAATGTTCGATAAGGCCGATACCACTCTGTCCGGCACAAACAGCATTCCAAGAAGACGCTACTGTATTGCCGACAGGAGATAACATGCCTAGTCCGGTCACGACTACTCGACGCTTAGACACGGTTATCCTCCAGGGAGGGAAAAAATTTGAGACGAAAAACATAGGCGGTCGAACGACCGCCTAGGCATGTGTGCTTATTTACCTGCGTTTTCAACGTAGTCAATAGCAGCTTGAACTGTAGTGATTTTTTCAGCTTCTTCGTCTGGGATCTCGATATCGAACTCTTCTTCCAGAGCCATTACCAGTTCAACTGTGTCAAGAGAATCAGCGCCCAAGTCATCAACAAATGAAGCTGTGTTCACAACTTCTTCCTCTTTAACACCCAGTTGTTCAACGATGATTTTCTTAACGCGTTCGTCGATAGTGCTCATACTATTAAATTTCCTATCAAAACTCGCTTTTGCGATGGTTTTCGTAGTTTATAAAATACAGGAAAAGATGCAACCAAATCCCGGCTGGTCGAACCACAATCTGCTTTTTTTGTATAAAAAACACATCAAAAACAGTAGGTTCGCTCATTTTTAGATCATGTACATGCCACCATTGACATGCAATGTTTCACCCGTGATGTAAGCGGCCTCGTCAGAAGCAAGAAACGCTACAGCACTGGCAATTTCCTTTGCATCACCAAGACGATTAGCAGGTATTCCAGCAGCAATGCCTGCACGTTGTTCGTCTGTCAACGCTCTGGTCATATCCGTTTCGATAAAACCAGGTGCAACAACGTTAACAGTGATGCCACGGGAAGCGACTTCACGAGCCAATGATTTACTAAAACCAATAACTCCTGCTTTCGCTGCCGCGTAATTCGCCTGCCCCGCATTTCCCATTGTTCCAACAACAGAGCCAATGGAAATAATACGTCCATAACGTTTTTTCATCATAGAGCGCATTACTGCTTTTGACAGACGAAAAATCGAAGAAAGATTCGTGTCAATAATATCTTGCCACTCATCATCTTTCATGCGCATCAACAAGTTATCACGAGTGATGCCTGCATTATTAACTAAAATGTCTATTTCACCAAATTCAGCACGAATATTCGATAGTGCATTTTCAATGGATTCTGAATCTGTGACATTTAGTACAAAACCTTTGCCCTTATCACCCAGGAAGGCACTGATTGCTTCAGCTCCCTTCTCACTGGTTGCGGTGCCAACAACACGTGCACCACGTTCTACCAATAATTCTGCAATCGCGCGACCTATACCACGGCTCGCGCCAGTGACCAGTGCAATTTTTCCATCAAAGCTCATGTTTTCCCCAGTTATTTGTTCAGAGCAACTGTGAGTGATGATACATCATTTACTGCTACAGCACTTAAAGTATCAACAATACGTTTCGTTAACCCAGTGAGGACTTTACCTGGCCCGATTTCCAGCAATTGTTCAACCCTAAGCTCTGCAATATATTCTACTGACTCTGTCCAGCGTACAGGATTATACAACTGACGAACCAAGGCGTCCCGAATAGCATCAGCAGATTTTTCTACTTTTACATCGACGTTATTCACGACAGGGAATTGCGGCTGGTTAAATTCAACATCTTGCAATGCAACTGCCAGTTGTTCGGCTGCGGGTTTCATCAATGCACAATGCGAAGGCACACTAACGGATAATGGCAAGGCTCGTTTTGCACCTGCCGCTTTACACGCCGCTCCCGCACGCTCTACAGCCTCTTTTTCACCTGCGATAACCACTTGCCCAGGTGAATTAAAATTAACCGGTGAAACAATCTGACCTTGCGCTGACTCTTCACATGCCTTTGTAATGGACTCATTATCTAAACCAATAATGGCATACATGGCTCCCTGCCCTTCTGGTACGGCTTCTTGCATCAACTTCCCACGCAATTCGACAAGTTTAATAGCTTGCTGGAAATCAATCACGCCAGCACAAACCAGTGCAGAATATTCGCCAAGGCTATGCCCTGCCATTATGGAAGGTACTTTACCACCTTTCTCCTGCCATACACGCCAAATCGCTACTGAAGCTGCCAGCAATGCAGGTTGCGTTTTCCAGGTTTTATTTAGTTCTTCTATAGGTCCTTGCTGAACCAAGGCCCATAAATCATATCCCAAAACCGCAGAAGCCTCTGCGAACGTTTGCTCAACCAATGGAAATTCTGCGGCTAAATCAGCCAACATACTCAGAGATTGAGAACCTTGACCGGGAAACACCATTGCAAAATCAGACATGTTTATTTTCCTGTTAAATTAAAAACGTACCAGCGCTGAGCCCCAGGTAAAGCCACCGCCAAATGCTTCAAGTAAAATAAGTTGGCCGCGTTGGATCCTTCCATCACGCACCGCTTCATCGAATGCAGTCGGAATAGATGCAGCCGAGGTGTTGCCATGACGATCCAAAGTCACAACCACCTTATCCATTGTCATATCTAATTTCTTGGCTGTTGCCGCAATGATACGCAAATTCGCTTGATGAGGAACCAACCAATCAAGCTGCGAGTGAGGCAGATTGTTAGCTTCTAAAGTTTCATCAACAATATTAGCTAATTCACGCACGGCAACTTTAAAGACTTCATTACCAGCCATAGTGACATATTCTGGCGTATCACATTTTACTCGGCTTTGATGAGGCAATGACAGTAAATCACCATAACGGCCATCAGCATGAAGATGAGTAGATAAGATGCCTGGTTCCTCTGAAGCCCCGACGACCATCGCTCCTGCTGCATCGCCGAAAATAATCACCGTGCTGCGATCTTTAGGATCAACAACTCTTGAAATAATATCAGAACCGATTACCAGCGCATGTTTAGCCGCACCCGTTTTAATAAATTTATCGACAACACTCAACGCATAAGTAAAGCCGGCACATGCCGCTGCAACGTCAAAAGCCGCAACACCAGGAAGGCCCAGCAATTGCTGAATTTGGCAAGCTGCGCTTGGAAAGGCGTGCGTTGAGCTTGTTGTGGCAACAACGATTAAGTCAATCTGTGCTTTATCGATGCCCGCCATTTCAATGGCCTTTTCAGCAGCTTTGAAACCCAAAATGGCAACATTTTCATCTTCAGCCGCGATACGGCGTTCACGAATGCCCGTCCGAGTAACAATCCACTCGTCAGACGTCTCTACCATTTTTTCTAAATCTGCGTTAGTACGCACCTGCGCAGGCAAATAACTGCCCGTACCTAAGATCTTTGTATACATTTATGTTTATTCACTCTTGGGTAATACTGCATCCAGCCGGGCAGCGATTTTGTCTGGAACCTGCTTCTCTGTAGCTTGAATTGCTTGATCGATAGCCGCCTTGAAAGCATGTTCATTAGCAGCACCGTGACTTTTTATGACGATGCCACGCAAGCCTAATAACGTTGCTCCGTTATACTGGTCAGGGTTTAGATGGCCGAACCGTTTAGTTACCTGTCTTAGTAACCATTTTTTAACTATCTTCATCTTGAATAGTTTCATCAACCAAGATGATTTTTTTTGCTGACCATCCGGTGACTTTACCAGAGATAAGATCACTCTGATCGCACCTTCCATCGTCTTCAGCGTAACATTACCTGCGAAGCCGTCACATACGAGCACATCCGTTTTTCCCGTCAGTAACTCATTTCCTTCCACATACCCGATATAATTAATCGTTGGGATATTACGCAAGGTTATAGCGGCTTCGCGGATATTATCCAGCCCTTTGGATTCCTCTTCCCCGATGTTGAGTAACGCAACACGTGGATTATCCACACCAGCAACATACTCCGCCATGACAGCGCCCATAATCGCAAACTGAACTAACATGCTGCTATTACAATTAATGTTAGCGCCTAAATCTAATACAACTGTCTTCTGCTGTTTTAGATTAGGTATCACCGTCATCAATGCAGGCCGTTCAATTCCTTCAATGGATTTCAGCATCAATTTTGCCAATCCCATCAAAGCCCCTGTATTTCCTGCACTGACACAAGCCTGTGCTTCGCCCGACTTAACTAAGTCCAGAGCTATACGCATGGAAGTACCGTGACTGGAACGGATGGCTTGAGACGGCCTTGCATCGCTGGAAACGACATGTTCCGCAGGAATAATTTGCAAACGGCTAAGCAGCTCAGCATTTTGATTTGCAAGCAAAGGAAAGATGGTTTCGGGATTGCCGACCAACAATAGCTTCAGTTGTGGATTAGATGCCAGTGCCTGCAATGCAGCAGGCACCGTAACGCGAGGACCAAAGTCCCCACCCATAGCATCTAACGCTAAGGTTAGATTAGCCAAGATATCAACTTGCTAATGGTTAGCTGAAATTACTTGTTGATTACCTTGCGGCCACGGTAGTAGCCATCAGCAGTCACGTGATGACGCAGGTGAGTTTCACCAGAAGTTTTGTCTACAGAGACAAGTGTTGCAGTCAGTGCGTCATGAGAACGACGCATACCACGCTTAGAACGAGTTGGTTTATTCTGTTGTACGGCCATTGACCTTACTCCTTAAGTACTTTTCTTTAAACTGGCTAATACGGCAAACGGGTTTGGTTTTTCTGCTTCAGGAGGCAGCGTACCAAACACCATGTCCGCGTCGGACACTTCACAGTGTTCAGAATCATGTACCGGAACTACCGGCAGAGATAGAATTATTTCATCTTCAATCATTGCCAGCAAATCTATTTCGCCAAATTCGTTAACGTTTATTGGCTCATACTCTTCCGGTAATGCCTCAGCCTGCTCATCATTGACGACCGGGCTAAAACAATACGTTGTGTGAACATGATGACTGAAATTACTGCCACAGCGCTGACAGGCAAGCGTAACATCCACTTCGGAATGCCCTTTTACGACTGCCAGACGCTGCTTATCAATTTCAAATGATAATGAGCTATCTACATCACCATCCACACTGACCACAGTTTCTGCAAGACGAGAAACTTGCCCAGCAGAATAACTACCGTAGTAATCCAATCTTTTCTGAGCTGCTCGAAGTGCATCGATGGTCAGGGGTAATTTTACCTTTTGCATAAGGCGCGCATATTATCTTTGTAATGAGACATAGTCAAAGAAAAAGGCCACACATCTGCGCCTTTCCGTCAAATATTCGCTTATTAAGCGGCGTATAGTTTAAAATGCCTGCAAATATTTCTCTACGTATTTTATGGAAAAAAAGATGCTTCCGATTGTTTTATCGTCAACTTCCGAATATCGCCGCCTATTGCTAGAAAAGCTGGGATTACCTTTTACCTGTGCTTCTCCCAATATTGATGAAAGCCCGCTGGAAAACGAAAGTCCAAAACAATTGGTAATGCGGCTGTCACAGGCAAAAGCTCGCACTTTACAGCGGGAGTATTCTGGTCACCTCATTATAGCGTCAGATCAAGTTTGTGTTTTGGATGACGAAGTGACCGGCAAACCCCATAATTTTGAGAATGCTTTCTTACAATTGAAAAAAGCCAGTGGAAAATGTGTCACTTTTTATACTGGCATTACCTTATTCAATAGCAAAACAGAAGTGGTTGATACTCGTTATGAGTTATTCCATGTTTATTTCAGAGACCTGACAGAAACAGAAATTATTTATTATCTAAACAAAGAAAAACCCTTCAATTGTGCTGGTAGTTTTAAAAGCGAAGGCTTAGGAATTACATTATTCGAAAAGCTTGACGGCAAAGATCCAAACACACTGATCGGTTTACCATTAATCACGTTGACAGAAATGCTGATCCGTCAGGGGATAAACCCACTGACGGTATGCCCTTAATGATTATTATGCCGCAATATTCTTAAACATTTCCGCAATCTATCATCCATTGGGGCTTCGAAACGCAACGTTTCTCCCGTGGATGGATGGGTAAACTTTAATGAGCTGGCATGTAAGAACAAGCGGTCAAGTCCTGTTTCTGCCAGCTGAGCATCAAATGTTCTGTCACCATAGCGATCATCAAACGCAATGGGATGACCGGCATGTAAAGTGTGCACTCGGATCTGATGAGTCCGCCCTGTCACTGGGCTTGCTCGCACCAGTGTCGCAAACGCATACCGTTCTTCAACTTTAAAACGTGTCTCAGACGGTTTGCCTTCTCTACTGACTTTAACCACCCTTTCCCCACTTTGCAGGATGTTTTTTAACAAAGGTGCTTCTACAACTTTACAATGGGATTGCCATTGCCCACGCACTAGTGCCAAGTAGTCTTTTTGCATCTGTTTCAAACGTAATTGTTCGTGCAAGGCCCGCAATGCAGAACGTTTTTTCGCAATCAACAAAATACCGGATGTATCGCGGTCAAGCCGATGCACCAGTTCAAGAAAACGGGCTTCAGGACGTAAAGCTCGTAACCCTTCTATCACACCAAAACTCAGACCACTGCCCCCATGCACTGCGGTTCCTGAGGGTTTGTTGATGACTAAAATATGGTCATCTTCATACAAGATACATTCCGTTAAAGCAGCAACCTTATCCAACTTAACAGATACAGGCGTTTCTTGTTTTTCTGCAACTCTAATCGGTGGGATTCTGATGACATCACCTGCTGTCAATTTATATTCAGGCTTGATTCTTCCTTTGTTGACTCGCACTTCACCTTTACGCAAGATCCGATAGATCAGGCTCTTAGGTACACCTTTTAAACGGGCCAGCAAAAAGTTATCAATTCGCTGACCGGCATATTCGTCATCAACTGTGACAAACTGTACAATTTGATTATCTGTTTTCATGGTCAAGATTCTAATAATCCAACCAACAGAGCGCCACTCATTTTTAACTATGTCTAAATAACAGTCATTTTTCTTACTTCATTGTTTCAGGTGACTTAGGATAAAGACTAAATATTAACAACTTATCACTATTTCCTAATAAAAAAAGCGTAAAGCGATAAAGTCACCTTGCTATCACCCCAATAGCAATGGAATAATGCTTTCTGGCCACAGTTTACTAAACTATGAATGGCAAGATTGAAATTGTTTGTTATCTGTTTGATCGAGCAAAAACGCAGCAATGGCATAAGACGTAATGTTCGATCAAATAATTTATGGGCTGCGGGTGGCAGCTTACTGGATTGGGCAAAATCTGTACCTATTTATTACAGCATCCCAATAAAGAGTACTGTGTTCAAATGAAATTCAGACTCGCCGACAAATAGGCGCCTCTATACAAACGATAGCCGTGAGGCTGGCGGTTTTGTAAAAGACACGAGGTCATCGGTAACTAGTAGCTCGCCTCTTTTTTACTCGCAGCTCTATATTCATGTAAAAAATAATGAGTAAGTTAGAATGAAAAGAATGTTAATCAACGCAACCCAACAGGAAGAGTTGCGTGTTGCCCTTGTTGATGGGCAACGTCTTTATGATTTGGATATTGAAAGCCCTGGACACGAGCAGAAAAAGGCAAATATATATAAAGGGAAAATTACCCGAATTGAACCTAGCCTGGAAGCTGCTTTTGTTGATTACGGAGCAGAACGTCATGGTTTCCTCCCCATAAAAGAAATTGCTCGCGAATATTTCCCAAGTAATTATCACTCCCATGGCCGCCCTAACATTAAGGATATCCTTAAAGAAGGCCAGGAAGTTATCGTCCAGGTTGATAAAGAAGAACGAGGTAACAAAGGGGCAGCTTTAACAACCTTTATTAGTCTGGCTGGCAGCTATTTAGTCCTGATGCCGAATAACCCAAGGGCAGGTGGAATTTCTCGCCGCATTGAGGGTGATGATCGCATCGAATTAAAAGAAGCGCTTTCTTCTCTTGAAGTTCCAGAGGGTATGGGGCTTATCGTTCGCACCGCCGGTGTAGGCAAATCGGCTGAAGCTTTGCAGGGTGATTTGAACTTCCGCCTGAGACATTGGGAAGCCATCAAAAAAGCCGCCGACAGTCACCCCGCCCCCTTCCTGATCCACCAGGAAAGCAATGTTATCGTGCGCGCATTCCGTGATTATCTGCGCCCAGATATTGGGGAAATCTTGATTGACAACCCTAAAATCCTTGATTTGGCACGCCAGCATATCACTGCACTGGGACGCCCTGATTTTGCCAGTAAAATCAAACTGTACAGTGGTGAAGTCCCGCTGTTTAGCCATTATCAAATAGAATCGCAAATCGAATCGGCCTTCCAGCGTGAAGTTCGGTTACCTTCCGGCGGCTCTGTGGTCATTGATACGACGGAAGCTTTAACGGCTATCGATATCAACTCATCTCGCTCAACTCGTGGTGGTGATATTGAAGAAACGGCATTTAATACCAACCTGGAAGCAGCTGACGAAATTGCACGCCAATTGCGTCTGCGTGACCTCGGTGGTCTTATTGTTATCGATTTCATTGATATGACACCAGTGCGTCACCAACGTGAAGTTGAAAACCGGCTGCGTGACGCTGTGCGACAAGATCGCGCTCGTATTCAAATTGGCCGAATTTCCCGCTTTGGCTTACTGGAGATGTCGCGCCAGCGTTTAAGCCCATCTCTGGGTGAATCCAGCCACCATGTCTGCCCGCGTTGTAGCGGCACCGGAACTATTCGTGATAATGAATCACTGTCCCTGTCAATTCTGCGTTTAATCGAAGAAGAAGCACTGAAAGAAAACACACATCAGGTTCATGCCATTGTCCCTGTACAGATCGCTTCTTACTTACTGAATGAAAAACGGCGGGCAGTCAGCGATATTGAGCATCGTCAAGGTGGTGTGGGTGTTGTTATTGTTCCAAATGATCAAATGCAAACGCCACATTTCTCTGTCCTACGTGTACGTAAAGGCGAAGAAATTTCAACTTTAAGTTATTTGCTGCCACAGCTGCATGAAGCGGAAATGACAAATGTTCAAGACGATGCCCAGCATGAACGCAAACGTCCAGAGCAACCAGCCATTTCAACTTTTGATCTGCCAGCAACAGAAGCCGCTGCACCGGCAACAGCAAAAGTAAAAACAAAAGAGAAAAAAGTAGTCACTAATAACCAGCAACAAACAGAAAAACCAGGCTTGTTCAGCCGATTCTTCAGTGCCCTGAAAAAAATGTTCAGTGGTGAAGAAGAGAAACAAACCCAAGAAAAAGGCAAAAAACCGGCTGGCAATGATAATCGTCGCTCATCAGAACGTCGCAACCCACGCCGTCAGAATCAACGTCGCGAAAGTGAAGCACGTAATAACCGTGAACGTGATGAACAGCGTAAGGGCCGTAATGTCCAGCAGAAAAACAATGTTCAGGATAGCACTGTGCTGGATAACGAAGCGCGTGAAGCACAGCAGCAGCAACGCCGTGAACAACGTGCCGAACGTCAACGTCGTCGTCAGGAAGAAAAACGGCAGCAACAAGCTCAGCAGACCATCAATCGACCTGACATTGTCGAAGAAGAAGTTGAAGAGCGTCAGCCAGTCATGCCTCGCCGTCAGCGCCGCCAGCTTGAGCAAAAAGTACGAATCACTGACGAACTGAAACCAGAAACTAACATTGTAGCCTTACCTGCTGTAATGCCTGAATCTGTATCAGAAGACGCTCATAAAGAGACAAAAGCGTCTGTACCGGCTGTTATTGATACCCATGTTGAAGCTGCTAACCAACCTGAAATGCCGCAAAATGCAGATTCACAAAACTCTGCACCACAAGCCGCCGTTTCACAACCAAATAATGAGCAGCAAGACAACATAATGCCGCGTCGTTCCCGCCGCTCCCCACGCCACTTGCGTGTCAGCGGTCAGCGTCGTCGCCGCTACCGTGATGAACGTAATCTGTCTCAATCACCAGTACCATTGAACATGGCTGTCGTATCGCCAGAACTGGCATCAGGAAAAGTATGGGTTCGTTATCCTGTTACACCTGTGACTATGACTGAACCTGAAATCCTTGCTTCTGTTGATGTGATTAATGAAACGGTTGAAGAAAAAACACTCCCTGTACAACAGGAAAAAGTTATTCTGGTGCCATCAATCACAGAATCAGCACCAACGACAACAGTACCTCACGTCGAAATAGCAGAACAACAAGACAGCCTCACTCATGATGACAATGTGAAACTTGTTGTTGATAGCGTTTCCATTGCCACACCACTAGAACCGGAATTAGAAAGACCTAACGTTTCGGAACCAGCAAACGTGGAAGCTGTCATCAATCATGGTGAAAAACAGTGGTCAGAAATTTTAGGGAATGAAGAGCCACATATCCTAGTTTCACATGATGCTGAAAAAATGCGCCATACGGTAGAACCCATCATTATGACGTCGATTGTTAAACAGGAACATCATGAAGAACAGCCAACTGTCGCAACGGAAATGTGCCTTAAGGCAGAGGAAGTTAAAGCGGAAAAGAAAACAGTTGTTGAGTCTTCGATTATCGTGGAAAAAAATCATCACGCTTACTCCCCAATGATGAAGGCACCAGCACCGGACATGATGACCCAACCTGTGATTATCACTGAATGGCAACGCCCTGCTTATCCATTCAAAGGTAAAGGTGGTGCGGGTGGACATTCTGCAACAAGTATTGCAACTTCTGCTATGTCTAAGCCACAGCCATTCGAATAATTGGATACTGTGATTTGAGTTAAATGGCTCCCCTGAATTGGGAGCCATTTTTTTACCTTACCTACACCTACAACAAAAACGAATTACCCTCATTCCTTTCAATCATCGATTCCAATAAACTTGGATGGTTATTATTATCATTTAAGATGGTTAATTTTATGGAGAGCTTCCCGTCTATGAAACCCTGGTTGATTTTTGGTGCTGGAAAAGGTGTTGGACGCCATTTGGTCACTATTGCGCTAAAACAAAACCGCCCTGTCACAGCTTTAATTCGTAATGCACAACAAGCTGCAGAACTCAGCGCGGCAGGCGTTAATGTAATACTCGGCGACGCTTGTGACAGAGAAGGTATAGAAAAGGCGATTGCGCAGGCGGGAGAAAATCCCATTGTTTTCTCAACAATTGGCGGAGGCAATGCTGATCACCATGGAAACATGGCAATAATAGATGCATTGGAACAAGCCCAAATTTCTCGCATGTTATTAGTGACATCCATTGGGTGTGGTGAAAGTTGGAAGACATTATCAGCACGGGCTAAATCATTATTCGGGCAATCTGTCAGACACAAGTCATTGGCTGAAAGTTACCTGCAAACCAGCACACTGAATTTTACAATTATCCGTCCCGGTGGTCTTACCGATCAATCTGGCACTGGACATTGCAAACGTTATCAAGAGGAAGTTCATGGCGTGGTAAGCCGAGAAGATGTAGCAAAACAATTAGCACAAATGGCCGAAGATGAACGAACTTACTATCAAACCTATGCTTTAATTGATCCTGAACTCAAACCACATTGGAACTCAAACTAAAAAAACAACCACGCCATAAGGCGTGGTCTATCACTTTGTTCAAACAACTAAAACTACTTAACTCCACCATCCATTGCCTTAAGTTTTTTGGATAACTCACGGCGTTCTTTAGATAACTCGGCATTTTTGATGATATATTCATCAACTCGCTCTTCATAATCACTGCGCATATGAGCAATAATGCCTTGAATATCTTCAATTGACATTCCTGGCTTTATGTAGTCACTCAGGTTATCAAGCAGAAGTACACGTTTTTGGTTATCTCGGATCTTTTTCTCGTTATCTACAATTTCGCGCTGTAATTTATTTTTACGCCGAAATATACGCACAAACTCCAGTACATTTTGGAATGTTGGTTTATTTGTGTTGTCCATTTTTTACACCTTTTTAATCAGACCGATAATTTCTTATGCTAACTACACAATACAATTTCAAGTGGCGCATAGACAAGTCAGTTTCGACAATTTATTGATACAAACTCCTTTTCATTCCAATCCAACTTCAAGATGCGTGTGATTTCTCCCCGCGAAGCGGGGAGAAATCAGGTTTCATATCGTGTGGTAAATTGCAACTTGAAGTATTTCTTAATCAAATTCCTTTTCCCGAACAATAACCACTACTGCCACGGTAAGTTTGAGTTTGGATAGCCATATGAACTACTTCGCTCAAATCTTGTTATGGTTTACCATGTATGACAACGTAATTTAACGTCATCGAGAATAATCGTTTTTGGTGTGAACGCGATAAATGTGACACCAATGGAAACTTAATTTATTGATTAATCGTAATTAAATTGGCGATAACGGAGAATTCACAACCTTGAATACCAGTAAAGAAAACCAAAGTTTCTACTTTCATGATTATGAAACTTTTGGTAAACATCCGGCCTTAGATCGCCCCGCACAATTTGCAGGAGTTCGCACTGACAGTGATTTCAATATCATTGAAGAACCTTTGGTGATGTATTGTGCTCCCGCTGACGATTATCTTCCCGATCCTGAAGCTGTTATGATCACAGGAATTACTCCCCAGTTGGCATTGAAAAAAGGCGTTAATGAGGCCGAATTTGCCCGACAAATCCATGAAGCATTCAGCAAACCCAATACATGTATTCTTGGGTATAACAACATTCGTTTTGATGACGAGGTCAGCCGAAATATCTTTTATCGTAACTTTTACGATCCTTATGCCTATAGCTGGCAAAAAAGCAACTCTCGCTGGGATTTACTCGACGTATTACGTGCCTGCTATGCCTTGCGGCCAGAAGGCATTGTCTGGCCGGATAATGAAGATGGATTACCCAGTTTCAAACTAGAGCATCTGACAAAAGCCAATGGCGTTGAGCATACTCATGCCCATGATGCGATGTCCGATGTTTATGCCACTATCGCAATGGCAAAGCTGGTGAAAAAAGCTCAACCTAAATTGTTTGATTATTTTTTCCAGTTAAGAAATAAACAGAAAGTCAGTCATCAAATTGATATCCCTCAAATGAAGCCTCTGGTTCATGTATCTGGCATGTTTGGGGTTATGCGCAGCAATGTTAGCCTTGTCGCTCCTTTGGCGTGGCATCCAAGTAATCGTAATGCGGTTATCATGTGCGATCTGGCTGGTGATATCACCCCACTTTTGGAACTCAGCGCAGATGAATTACGTGAGCGCTTGTATACCCGACGGGACGAATTACAGCCAGATCAAAGCCCAGTCCCCATTAAACTCGTACACATTAATAAATGCCCAATCATTGCGCCAGAAAATACCTTGCGGCCAAAAGATGCAGAGCGAGTGGGATTAGATCGCAACCGATGTGAGCAAAATCTGGCTATCTTGCGCAACAATCCGCAAATCAGGGAGAAAGTCGTTGAACTGTTTTCTCATCCAGAAACGTTTCCAGAATCTGATAATGTCGATACTAAGCTCTATAGCGGCTTTTTCAGCGATGCCGATAAAACGGCAATGGAAATCATCCGAGAAACGTCTCCCCAGAACTTGCCTGCTTTGGATTTAACATTCCAGGATGTCCGCATTACGCCGTTGTTATTCCGCTATCGTGCGAGAAACTATCCAGCGACATTGGATTATGACGAACAACAACGTTGGTTACGTCATCGGCAGGATACATTAACCCAAGAAAACATCAGCCAATATCTTGCAGTCATTGAAGAACTTTTTATTGAATATCAATCTGATGAAGAAAAATGTCGCCAGTTAAAAGCACTGGTTGATTATGCAATCCAAATAGCCGGATAAAATCTTTATACCAATCTAACTTTAAGATGCGTGTGGTAAATTGCAACTTGAAGTTGCATGCGTATATACAACTACCCAATAGATAAAGAAAAAGACAAACACCAAAGTGTTGTCTTTTTCTACTCTTACTCCATCATCAAAATAAACTAATCATGTGAACGCCCGGCAACCTGACAACCACACTCTCCGCCCCAATTTTTCAGCTTGGAGGTTTTCCCAATTCCCGGATTTAAGGCATTAGTTGGATCAATCGCTTGATAGAAATGCTTAAGCTGTGGTTTAGCTTTATACAAGTGACCAACGTTATGTTCGGCAGGGTATTCAGCGCCACGCTGATGCAAAATTTCCAGCATTTTTGTTTTCAAGGCGTGGATATCTGTCCCCTTTTTAACAATATAGTCCTGGTGGAATACATAGCACATAAAGTGCCCGTAATATAGCCGATGGACTAATGCTTCATTGATTTCGGCTGGCAAAGTTTCAAGCCATTCACGATCATTACGCCGCAAAGCAATATCCAATGCTAAAATATCTTCCACTTCATCGCTGTGAACAGCCTGGTAACGAATAGCGGCTCCTGCGGCTGCAAAACGATGTAAGAATGCCTTCGCTCCTTCTTCTGGAGTGCAAGCAAAATACGCTCCATCCGCCTGCTTAAAGTAATCTTCCAGCCATTCATTCGCCTCTTTTATACCTTCACCTGACATTTTCAGCATTAAGTGATGTTCAAAACGATCTCGGTATTCTTTCAGGCGAGTCGGTAAATGGGAGGGTAATAAACGGCTCAATCCCTGCATGACACGATCTGCTAAATGTGCGGGTAAAAATGGCACCTTACCTAAAATAGTGTCCATTCGTCCTTTCAAATCAAAAAACATTGGCATTTTATCTGTGCCTAGTTTATCAATCATAATAAAGGTGTCTTTTCCATATACTTCTGCGATATCAAAGATATCCCGATGCATATACTCGCCCGCGACTGGCAAATACTGAAAGTTTGATAGAATATGACGCCGTAATTCTGTCAACACCTCGGGTTGGTTGGTGCCGATATAAAAAACCTGTGAAGATGGCTCTGCCGGAAAAGTATCAAGTCGAACAGCAAAAACAACCAACTTACCCGCACAACCAGAGGCTTCAAACAGCCTGCGTTCATCAGCATTAAACCGTGATGGCGTGTCTGCATCGACATCCCGCACACGCTGTGAGTATTCATGATCAGAAGCAACTCTGTCACTATGCTGAATATCTTCGGTTCGATAACGTTGCTCTTCCAGACAAGTCAAAATATCTTCCGGTTGATCACCCAACGATATTCCCAAATGGTTAACCAGTTCAGCTTCTCCCTGCTCATTAACCCTGCCATATAGAGCCATTTCAGTATAAGCTGGCCCACGCTGAACCAAAGATCCCCCTGAGTTATTGCAAATCCCCCCAATAACGGATGCACCGATACAGGACGAACCGATAACTGAGTGTGGTTCGCGTCCTAATGGCTTTAATACTTTTTCTAAATGCCACAATGTACTACCAGGAAATGCAATAACTTGGTTCGTTGATGGAAGAACCTGAATTTTATCCATTCGTAAGGTGCTAATAATAATGATATCGCGATCATAATCATTGCCACTCGGTGTAGATCCTTCCGTTAATCCAGTATTGGCTGCCTGCATCAAAATAATTTTGTCGGCCTCAACACAGGTTTTAAATACTTTCCACTGCTCTAATAATGAACCCGGAAATACAACGGCAAGGGCATCCCCTTGTCCAGAACGAAAGCCTTTGCGGTAACGTTCCGTTTTCCGAGATTCAGTGAGAATATGAGAAGATCCAACAATATTCGTGAGAGTGGCAATTAATCGCTGATTTTGGGGATTTTTGGCATCATTCATAATCGTCTCTTACCTTATTTGAGCCAAACAGACAGGCTCTTAGTGAAATCAGGCACGGCAAATTTTTGTTATTATATGATGCTTTTTGATAAGATTTGTATGATTTATGCTCCCTTTTGTTATCCCAGATAAAAAAACAGCATCTGACGATGCTGTTTTTTTAGAACAGGATACTGAAATGCTTTCTGATTATGATTCCGTAAACTGTGGCATTGGTTGGCGGAAGCTACGAGTCAGGAAAAACATGTAAATAAGCCCAATGCCTCCCCAGATCAAGCCTAACTCCATTGAATTTGATTCTAAATTCATCCATAAAACACCCACTGCTGCAGCACCAAGAAGTGGCAAGATCAAGAAGTTCAGAGTGTCATTCAAAGTATTATTACGGCGTTCACGGATGTAGAATTGAGAAATCACCGATAAATTAACGAACGTAAAGGCAACCAACGCCCCAAAATTGATCAGTGCCGTCGCAGTCACCAGATCCAACCAACATGCTGATAAGGCGATAATACCAACCAATATCACATTAATAGCCGGAGTTCGCCATTTGGGGTGAATATACGCAAATATTTTTTCAGGCAATACGCCATCGCGTCCCATAACATAGAGCAGACGAGATACACCCGCATGTGCAGCCATACCAGAAGCCATTACCGTGACACTGGAAAATATGAGGATCACATACTGGAATAACGCACCAGCAACATAAAGAATAATTTCTGGCTGGGAAGCGTCAGGATTTTTAAACCGAGAAATATCCGGAAAATAAAGCTGTAAGAAATAAGATACAGCAATAAAAATGATACCACCAATTAACGCAGTCAGGAAAATCGCTTTAGGGACAACTTTACCTGCATTTGGTGTTTCTTCCGACAAAGAGCTAATGCCATCAAACCCAAGAAATGAGAAGCAAAGTATTGTCGCGCCAGTAATCATCGGAATTAATTGTGCTTCCTCTGATGTAAATGGCTGAATACTCAGTAACGTTCCTGCGCCTTCTCCATTATGAACACCACGGATCATTAACCCAACGAGTATCACCATAACAGCAATCTGGACAATAACAACGATGCTATTGATATTAGCAACGACATTGATACCACTCAGATTGATGATTGTCATAAGTGCAGTCAACATGACTACAAAGATCCATGGTTCAATACCAGGGAACAAAGCCTGTAGGTAAATCTTTGCCAATAATACATTGATCATCGGCATCAACATATAATCCAGTAAAGAAGACCAACCCACCATAAATCCAAGATGGGGGCTCATTGATTTTTGTACGTAAGTATAAGCAGAACCCGCCGATGGAAAACGCTTTATTAATTTTCCATAACTTAGCGCTGTAAATAAAATTGCAGTTAATGCAATAGCATAAGATGTCGCGACATGCCCACCGGTCAAACCAGAAACAATGCCAAATGTATCAAAAATAGTCATTGGCTGCAGATAGGCGAGCCCCATCATGACGACTTGAAACAGAGTCAATGTTCTTCTTAGTTGAACGCGGTTGTCAGCACTGGCTTGGTTGATACCAAGTGCAGTAGGAGTGGTGGTATTATGCAACATGAGCGAAACCTCCCATAACTTCGATTTGGGTACTGATACAACTACTTAATCGATAGTTACTGGGTAGACTTCGCTTCTGTCTATAAACAGAAAAGAAAGAAGAATTGGTGAACGGTGAATTGACAGAGGGCCGTGCCCCATAGTCATCGTTGCAGCAACGAGCGCCAATTGGCACAAGTGCAAAAGAGAATAATTGCTCCATATTTGCATTCCTCAGTACAGCAACCTCATTTCAATTATGGTTGCTTGTGGTCAATATCGATCCGGAACGAATCCGGCCTCTTGGTGTTGTAAAAAATAATTCAAAGCAAAAAAAATAACTGGTGCATATTTACGCACCAGTTATTTTTAGTGCACGCATTTTGCACTTCAAGTCCAGAAATAGCAAGCGCGATAACACTAAAAATTTATTATTTTTTACGACACTACAGAGCCTTATGGAGTAGGCTCTTACTGAGTTAGTGCTGCAACCTAATACCACCAAATCCGTTGATTGGCTTTTGATAAGTTTTTAGCACAGAGGAAAACTATTTGCCATTTAATTATGCTTTTCTGATAGTAAAAAAATCATCCCATCATGACAAAATTAATGACGGGATGATTCTATAGGATGTCCAGATGTTAAGTATAATGATTAATATTTATAAAAAAGAAAGATTTAATTAAAAATCATAATTAATACCAATATGGTAACGGCGACCATCCAGGACTGCATCATGAGTTTGTTCAGTTACTCTTTTGTCAAGAATATTATAAACCCCACCTAATAAGCGTAGATTCTTATTTAAATTATAAGTCACCCCTAGATCAACAAAAGCATAAGAAGGCGTTCCATCTTTCATACTAGAGCGGTACTGATAATTCTTTGTTTTACCACGGAAATTAATACGAGTCCATGTATCCAATTCAGGTAACGGTTGCCAATTTAAAGTTGCATTTGCCATATGTGTTGGCATTTTGTTTAATGGTTGGCCTTTGAATTTACCACTTTTTTGCTCAGAATCGGTATAAGTATAGTTTGCTGCCAGTGACAAACTTTCAACAATGTTCCAATTCATGGTGGTTTCAATACCTCGAATATTAGCTTTATCAACATTTATACGCTTGTTAATAAAATCATAAACTTCACCACCGAGCTTACAACCCTTCTCGCAATCCCCAACTTCAGTAATTTTATCTTTAAAAGCAGTATTAAAGACAGTTACACCAATATTAAAGTTCTCTAAATTATTCCAAATAATACTAATTTCTTCATTGACACTTTTCTCTGGCTTGAGATCTGGATTCCCTAAAATCATCCCATTTTTAAACCGCCCACCTGTTGTCTGCCCCCAATTAGGAGCAACTTGCCTTATATCAGGAGAACGATAGCCAGTAGAAATTCCACCCTTAATCATCCATTGTTCATCAGCGTGCCATACCCCATATAGACGAGGTGTCCAATGCGTTCCAAAATTTTGATCTTTATCTAACCGCACTCCACTAGTAAGAGCAAAATCATTAACCATTTGCCATTCGTCTTCTAAGACTACTGCCCAACTCCAGCGGGTTAACTTATTAACATCTTTAGCTGAAGGTAACTTATTGCTATTATCTCGTAAATCTTCATAACGGTATTGTCCACCAACACTTACTGTGTGGTCGTCGAATACAAATGCCGTATGATTATTAAATACCGTATCATTGTTTGTCATTTTACGTTCAGGATTACGCGATTCATCTCTTTGAATATAAGACGTCATCGTACCAAAATCATAAACACCATGATGTGTAATAGCATAATTATTACGCTTATAACGACTTATATCATCTTCACAAGAACTTGGCTGACAGTCGCGCGTCTTACCAATAGTTGAATCGCGATCTTGTTCATAGCGGCCAGCCTCAAAAGTGAAAGCATTTTTCTCATCTGGAGTTAAAGAGAACGCTACTGCACCATTGCGCATTTCCTGTTCTCTAAATCCGCCTAAAAATTTATCTTCATTGCGATGAGAATATAAACCACTCACTCTTAATCCCAATAACCCATCAATTATTGGCCCTGCAGCATAAATACTGCTCTGATAGCTGTTACCAGAATTTTTATTCTCAGTCAGAGTAGAATCTGCTTTCAGAGTTAAATGCCATTCTTTCTGAGCCTTACGAGTAATAACATTGATCACTCCCCCCATAGCATCAGAACCATATAGAGAAGACATTGGTCCCCGCACCACTTCAATACGCTCAATAGCAGCTAATGGTGGTAACCATCCTTGTTCAATTCCCGAACCATCACTATTTGGACGGGTGCTACGTGTATCAACACGTCTGCCATCAATTAAGATCATGGTATATTTAGAAGCCATACCACGAATACTGATATCACTGCTACTACCACCGCCAGTAACAACCACTCCCGGCACATCTTTCAATGCATCTGTCACATCACGGTAGGCTTTTGTTTCCAATTGTTCACGACTAACAACTGAAATAGAGGCAGGTGCATCTTCGATCTTTTGCTGAAAACCTGCCGCAGTAGTTACGACAATTTTATCTTCGCTATTATTAGCAGCAAAAACAGCACTGGATGAAATAGCAGCAATAATACCTAATACAATTTTTTTCTTTGCAAAGACAGTCATTCCCAATTCTCCAAAAGGTAGAATAGAATTATTTAAATCGATATAGATAACGACACATGCCCGCAATACAGGAATAATTAATTTATTCCTGTTAGTGTTATATTTATTAAATCACACTTCTAATATATTAATGTGCCTTATACGCATTAAACTTCAAGTTGCAATTTACAACACTCTATGAAACGTGGTTTCTCCCCCCGCTTAGCGGGGAGAAATCACACGCATCTTGAAGTTAGATTGGTATATGGTTTTTATTATTCTAACTGACTAATTCTGTCACTAAACCATCAATTAATACTTGCGGTATTCCCTGAGAACAGCGTTCAATTCTGCCCTTAATGCCATAAACTTCCGCCAAACTACTTGGGGTAATAACCTGCTCAGGTTTACCTTCAGAAATTAATTTACCTTTTTTTAGCATTAACACATGGTCACCATGACGCAATGCAATATTAATATCGTGAACAACAACAATCGTAATAATATTACGGCGGCGCGTTTCACGTGCAACTAAATCCATTACATGGTATTGGTAATTTAAATCCAGTGCACTTAATGGTTCATCTAATAATAATAATGTCGGACGACGGATTAATGATTGAGCTAATCCAACTAACTGCTTTTGACCGCCAGATAGTTGATCCAAATAGCTAAACGCCAAATGTTCAATACCAAGCTGGCGTAATAGCTCCATGACTTCCTGTTCACATTGGCTATTACTCACACCACTTGATGCTCGTTGAGCAACAATCACCGATTCCAATACATGAAGATGCACACCAGCTGGTAATGATTGAGGCAAATAAACGACATTTTGGGCACGTTGGGCAAAATTCATCTTCATCAGATCCTGCCCATCCAACAGCAGTTCACCTCTGGCTTTATTCAATCCCGCCAGCGAACGCAGGAGCGTGGATTTACCACAACCATTCGGTCCCAACAATACAGTAATTTGACCACGTGGCAATGCACCGATATCCAGCTTTTCAATCACAGAGTGCTTTGGATACCCCGCCGTCAGGCGATTGATTTTTAATCCCTGACTCATACATTCCCCCTATGGCGTAAAACGATACTCAGGAAGAAAGGCACACCAACCAATGAGGTCACTATCCCAACTGGGATAATAATACCCGGTATCAGATTCTTAGAAGCAATGGAAGCCATGGACAAAACTAATGCACCAATCAGCGCACTTGCCGGCAAGAAGAAACGGTGATCTTCACCAAACGTTATTCTGGCGATATGAGGAGCCACCAATCCAATAAAAGCAATGGGACCAACAAATGCAACTGCCGATGCGGTCAGGATACTGATACGCAACAATGTTCCTAAACGAAGGCGACTAATATTGATTCCAAAACTGATAGCCCGATCTTCTCCCAGACGCAATGCAGTCAATTTCCAGGAATTGCTCAATGAGAGAGGCATAATGACAGAGAAAACTAACACCATAATACCCAATTTTTCCCATGTCGCCCTGGCAAGACTACCCATTGTCCAGAAAACCAATCCCTGTAAGGTATCTTCCGTAGCGATAAATTGCATCATTGCAACTAACGCATCGAAGGTAAATACCATTGCAATCCCAAACAACACAACACCTGAGGTTGCAACTCTCGTCCAGCGAGTAATGCCATCAAGCATTAAAGCAGCCAACAATGCAAAGAGAAAAGCGTTTGCAGAAATAAACCACTGATCCGGTATTCCCGGAATACCAATGCCAAGCACAATGGCTAATGCCGCGCCAAAAGAAGCCGCATGGGAAACCCCCAACGTGAATGGGCTGGCTAGTGGGTTATTTAAAATCGTCTGCATTTCAGCACCGGCCAGTCCCAGTGATAAGCCGATCACTACCGCCATCAGAGCATAGGGCAATCGAATATCCCAAACAATCACCCGTGTTGCTGCGTTAACACTCTCTGGTGAAAACAGGGTTTGCCAGAGGGTTTGCAACGATAACCCTGATGGCCCCAAGGTAAAATCCAGTACAACAGAAATGCCAATTGCCAGGACGATGAATAATATCCATGCAATACGTCGGTACAGGATATGACGATAATGTGCTTTTATATCGCACTCACTCAATTGTTTTTTTACCATTGGCATAGGCTCGGTAGTGACGCTCATTCTTATTACCTGTTACTGCTTATTTTTCGCTGACCCAATATGTACCTACCGGTTCAATAGCCAAGAATTTATTGTGAAGTTCTTTCAATGTTTGTTGCGGATCTAAATCAGCGAATTTTTCAGGATAGAACCATTTAGCAAAAACTTGAGTAACAACAACATTATAAGGAGAGTTATAGTAGTGATGCCAAATAGCATAGCTACGTCCTTCCTTCACGGCGGTTAAGTTATTGATACCTTTACGTTCTGTAATTTCTTTTAAGCCAGCACGGGCTGTATCGGCGGAAGTTTGGGCTCCCATTTTGATCCCGTTACCTTTATCACCTGGATCTTGTGCACCGCTTGCGATGTAAATATAAGGATCTTCAGCAATAACTTTTTCCAAATTCATGGTGCCCAATGGAGAAACCAGCACTTCTTTAGCGATGTTTTTGCCACCCGCCAAATCAATGAAGTTCCCCATATTGCCGTTACCTGCTGTACCACAGCAATCTTCACTAAAACCTGCTAGAAGCTCAATAAATACAGAAGGCTTCTCAGCCTCTGGTATGCGATCCGTAATATCAGTCACTAATTTAAGATTTTTTTCATAAAAATTAGCATAAGCATTAGCCTGATCTTCACGATGCAAGATTTTGCCCAGCATACGGATGCTAGGTAATGTATTTTTCAGGGGATCATTGCGGAAATCGACAAAAACAACAGGTACACCTGCTTTTTCCAACTGTTTCACCAACTCACTGTTTTTGCCTGGACCATGCCCAGACAGACCAAAAATGGCAACGTCAGGATTGAGTGTTAGCACTTTTTCAGAGCTGACACTGTCCGCGCTGGTGTTACCAATCAGAGGGATATTATCGATTTCAGGAAATTTAGCTTTATAAATAGCGTAAGTTTGTGGGTCCAGTTTACGGAAATCACCTTGCCAGCCAGCGATACGAGCCAGAGGTTTATCTCCTTCCAATATAGCAACAGAATGGAACAGACGACCTTCACCCAACAAGATACGATTGACTTTCTCTGGCACTTCAACAGTACGTCCAGCAATATCAGTGACTGTGTCAGCCCAAGATGCAAAACTTGCCATCATGGCAGAGCCTGCCATTAGACCGATACTCATATTTTTCACGACTGTTCGAAATACAAACTTCACTTTAGTTAGCCTCTTCATGCAACAATTGTGCTGCTAACAATAAAGCAAATAAGAATACTTATCAATGCGATTGGAATGGTATAACCGAAATTTACCATCGTTATTCCTTTCCTAATCCCTTGAAAAATAAAAACTGCCAATTCCATCACAGAACAGGCAGTTTTTTGTAAAACAAAATCAATAATACTTTAATTAACAATTATCAGATTATTGATAATTGATTAACAAATCATTCTTTATCGGTATAGTTGAATGCAGGAAATTCCATCTCACTGTACTTAACAAAGCGAGTTTTCTTTTTCAGCTTGTAACTCAGCCAAATAAGCAGAAATAACGGAATGCCAATGTAAGTTGCAGTCACTCCGTACCAGTCAATCTTATCTTGCAAAAATGCCTGATAATTTTGGCCCAATGTAATAACTAAACATAGGATAAAGGCAAAAATCGGCCCAATCGGGAAGAAACCTGAACGATATGGCAGGTCATGGAGATCCAAACCTTGGGCAACATAACCTTTGCGAAAACGGTAATGGCTGATTGCAATTCCAAGCCATGCAATAAATCCGGTCATACCTGAGGTATTCAATAACCACAAATAGACTGTTTGATTACCAAACATGGAACTAAGAAAACACAACCCTGCTACTACGGTTGTGACATAAAGCGCATTACGCGGAACACCACCTTTAGACAGATGACTAAAAATTTTCGGTGCTTTCCCCTCTTTTGCCAGGGTGAATAGCATGCGGGTAGAAGCATACATCCCTGAGTTTCCCGCTGACAGAACAGCCGTCAATATCACCGCATTCATTATTGCAGCCGCTGATAATAAGCCTGCATTTTCAAATACCAGTGTAAATGGACTCACACTGATATCTTTCACGCCATTGCGCAACAAATTAGGATCAGTATAAGGGATGATCAGGCTGATGATTAAAATCGCAAACACATAGAACAATAAAATACGCCAAAATACCTTGCGCACCGCACGAGGGATATTTTTCGCCGGATCTTTCGATTCTCCTGCGGTAATACCTATCAGCTCTGTCCCTTGAAAGGAGAAACCGACAATCATTGCCACCCCGATCATAGCGGCAAAGCCACCCGCAAAAGGAGCATCATCAACGGCCCAATTATGCCAACCTGCACCTTCAGCGCCTTTCATGATGCCGGCAATCATTAAAATGCCAACGGCAATGAACACAATAACCGTGGAAACTTTAATCAAGGAGAACCAATATTCTGCCTCACCAAATCCTTTGACGGAAATGAAGTTCAACAGAAAAATCAGGGCAAGAAACAACGCACTCCATACCCAACCAGGCACATCATTAAACCAATATCCCATCACCAATTGCGCTGCAACAAGGTCAACCGCAATTGTCACCGCCCAGTTGTACCAATAATTCCATCCCAATGCGAAGCCAAAACCCTCATCAACATATTTGGAACCATAAGTCGAAAACGATCCTGAAACTGGCATGTACGCGGCCAACTCACCCAAGCTGGTCATCAAGAAGTAGACCATTAGGCCAATTAATGCATAGGAAAGTAAAGCCCCACCTGGGCCAGCCTGAGAAATTGTTGCGCCAGAAGCAACAAATAATCCCGTGCCAATTGATCCGCCGATGGCAATCATTGCCATATGTCGTGCTTTTAATTCACGGCGCAGGGTTTTTGGAGCCTGATCCCGTGGCATGCTTTCTTCTCGAGACATTCTATTCCTATATCATCTGAAATGAATTTAACATGGAATTGTAACAAATCCTCGTCTCCAGAATAGCAACGATTCGTGGTTATAAGATACCTTCATAATCCACAGCCAATTATTAGCTACACGATTATCTTCTCAATATTAGTTGCAATAACTCAGTAACTTCCGTAACGCATTGGATATATGTTTCTGCCGATGGTAAATCAGGTACAAGGTGCGATTAAGGCTCAGCCCAGGAATAACCAGTTCAGATAATGTGCCATTTTTCAATTGTTCCTGGAGGACTCGTCGTGAAAGACAACTGATCCCCATTCCATATTGAACAGCATGTTTAATGGCTTCCGAATTACCCAATTCCATCGCAATATTGAATCTCGGCATTTGTGAGAACAAAAGATGATCCAAGATTTCTCGTGTTCCTGAACCTTTTTCTCTCAATATCCAAGGGGCTTTGATCAAATCCTCCACGTTCAGTTCACCTTGCAACAGCGGACTTTTTGGCGAGGAAAAAACGATCAACTCATCTTTCATCCAGGGTTGTGTGATCAACTCAGGATCGTGACACAATCCTTCAATCAATCCCAAATCAACACGAAACTCAGCAACGGCCTTGATGACGTCTCCAGTATTACTGATATTCAATTCCAATGGTGTCTCAGGGTAATCCTGACGGTATCTCGCCAGCATTTCAGGCAACATATAATTGCCAATCGTGCTGCTGGCTGCTAATCGCAATGCGCCCAATTCAAGTTTGAAAAGCTGTTCCACTTCACCAGCCTGTTCAAGTAATGCCAACGCCTTAGGATAGAGCAAACGCCCATGTTCATTGGTGACCAAACGTTTTCCGACTCTATCAAACAGCTGTACTCCCAGCTGTCCTTCAAGATCTGTCAGTGAAGCACTCACCGCAGATTGTGATAACGCTAATTGCTGAGAAGCCTGTGTCGTTGAACCACTTTTCAGAACTTCTGCGAAAATCTCCAGTTGTCTCAGAGTGATACGCATATGGCCTCACGGGAAGCAAAATAAAAGGGAAAGATAGTCTTGATTTTAGACAGTATTACGCAACTTAACAAAAGTCACCCTTAATTAATCTATTTTAGTGTTTATATATATGCATATTATCAAGTTTATTAATTTACAAATCTTATATATGCTTATTCCTAAAATGCATAATCTAATAGAGTCCCCACTATGTCTGAAAATCAAGTAGAGGAATTTACCCAAGTTCATCAGAAGACTGCATTAAAATTAATCCCCGGTATTTTATTAGCCGCAGTCCTAACGGTAATCGCCATCTATATCGGAACGATTCCTTGGCTTATAAATATGGGATTGGGTGTCCTGACACTTGCCATCTTATTGGGTATCATTATCGGCAATACGTTGTATCCTCTCTTAAAATCTACCTGCAATAGCGGTATCCATTTTTCCAAACACTACCTATTGCGAGCAGGCATCATTCTTTATGGATTTCGCCTGACTTTCCAACAAATCACAGAGGTTGGCGCAACAGGAGTATTGATCGATATCATCATGCTTTCATCAACATTTTTTATGGCACTATGGATTGGGCGTACTTTTTTTCAACTGGATAGCCAAACCGTGATCTTAATTGGTGCAGGAAGCAGTATTTGTGGCGCTGCTGCGGTTATGGCAACAGAACCCGTTGTCAAAGCCCCTGCCAACAAAGTTGCTGTCGCCGTCTCTACAGTGGTTATTTTTGGTACATTGGCAATCTTTATTTATCCATGGATTTATCAACTCAATACCCACTACTCGTGGTTTAATTTCACTCAGGAAACATTTGGTATTTTTTCAGGTTCAACGGTTCATGAAGTGGCCCAAGTCGTTGCCATTGGACATGCGTTAGGCAGTGATGCCGAAAATGCAGCGGTTATCAGTAAAATGATCCGCGTTATGCTGCTGGCACCTTTTCTATTGCTGCTTTCCGGCTACCTCAGTCGCGTGAAAGTTAAAAATTGTCATGTCCATCCCCAAAAATCCCCAATCACTATTCCGTGGTTTGCTGTATTTTTTATTGCCACTGCGGGTTTCAACTCTTTTCATCTCTTACCTGAACCCCTTGTTGGCCATATTATTGCCATTGATACCATCATACTGGCAATGGCTATGGTTGCATTAGGGCTAACCACCCATATCAGTGCTATTCGCCAGGCTGGGGTTAAGCCCCTCTTGTTGGCACTTATTTTGTTTATCTGGCTAGTCGTGGGGGGATTAATCGTCAATCAAGGCATCCATCATTTATTGCGCTAATGCAGAACGAAAGAAGATTAAATTGACTTTTGCGGCCAACATTTTATCAATCAGACGAACAATGCCATAATGACGAAAACACAGGAGAAAATAAGATGAAATTTGTTGGAGCCCATGTGAGCGCTTCGGGCGGTGTTGATCAGGCAGTGATCCGTGCCCATGAATTAAACGCAACGGCATTTGCCCTGTTCACGAAAAACCAGCGCCAATGGCACGCCCCACCGTTATCGACAAATGTTATTGATCAATTCAAAGCAAACTGTGAACGTTACGGTTATGGTAGCCGACAAATTCTTCCCCACGACAGCTACCTAATTAACCTTGGCCATCCCGAAACAGACGGCCTGGAAAAATCCCGTGCAGCATTCCTTGACGAAATGCAGCGCTGTGAACAATTAGGTATTGGCCTGCTGAATTTCCATCCTGGCAGCCATCTCAACAAAATCGATATTGATAAGTGCCTCGCCCGTATTGCGGAATCCATTAATATTACGTTGAATAAAACCCAAGGTGTCATTGCCGTTATCGAAAATACCGCCGGACAAGGCACCAATCTTGGTTTTCAATTCGAACAACTGGCGGCAATTATCGACGGTGTCGAAGACAAAACCCGCGTTGGCGTCTGTATAGACACCTGCCACGCTTTTGCGGCTGGTTACGATTTGCGTACCGAAAAAGATTGCGATGCGACTTTCAAGGCATTCGATGAAATTGTTGGATTTAAATATCTTAAGGCCATGCATCTAAATGATGCCAAAAGTGAATTTTCCAGCCGTGTTGACCGACATCACAGCCTTGGTGAAGGCAATATCGGTAAAACACCGTTTAGCTACATCATGCAAGATGACCGTTTCAATGGAATTCCCTTGGTGCTTGAAACGATCAATCCAGATATTTGGGCTGAAGAAATCGCCTGGCTAAAATCCCAGCAAAGCTAATTACCTGACTGAAATTAACTCGATCTTCGCCATCATTGATGCAAGCTCAGTGCGGCTTTTAATCCCAACATTCGGCTGGCTAACCGTAAGCGCAGAAACTGCGGTTGCCAGACGCAATGTGTGTTCGCTGGATTCCCTCATCAGCAAACCATAGACCAATCCACCAACCATAGAATCCCCCGCCCCAACCGTGCTGACTACTTCACAATGTGGTGGCTTTGCCAACCATGCACCAGAGGCATTAACCCATAATGCTCCCTGTTCCCCCAGTGAAATAACAACGTGGGCGATCCCTCTATTACGCAACTCATGGGCTGCGTCAATAACGCTATCCAAATCCGGCAATGGCTTACCCGCCCAAATCTCCAATTCATAGCGATTAGGTTTTACCAGCCAAGGTAATGCTTTAAGGCCAGCAACAAGAGCTTCACGGCTACTGTCGAAAATAACGCAGGGACAAGATTGTCGTAATTGTATCATCCAATCCGCAAATGATTCTGCTTTGATCCCTTCGGGCAAACTACCGCTGACGACAACCATATCGAACTGCCCCAGCCACGTCAGAGAATCGCAGGCAAAGCGATTCCATTCTTCTTCTGTCACATGGAAACCAGAAAAATTGAAATCCGTCACTTCACCCTGTTTTTCCGTCAGCTTGACATTAATACGCGTTCGCCCAGAGACGAGATGAAAACGATTTATCATCCTGTTTTCGCTAAAAAACTGCTGAAACCCTTCCTGATTTTCTCGTCCCAGAAAACCACTGACAGTAACATCAATACCTAAATCACGCAGTACCTTCGCAACATTGTTTCCTTTACCAGCAGCGTGAAGCCCTGCCGTCTGTACACGGTTAACATTTCCCTTAACAATATCTGGGCATAAGCCAACTAAATCATAAGCTGGATTTAAGGTAATTGTGGCAACTCGGCGGCTCATCTTGCCCGATATCTCCTGAATAAACAGTCATAAGTAACATTAAGTTCTATACCAATCTAACTTCAAGATGCATGTGATTTCTCCCCGCGAAGCGGGGAGAAATCAGTTTTCATAGCGTGTTGTAAATTGCAATTTGAAGTTTAATGCGTATATCTGTTATTTATAACATCAAAATTGAATCGTTTCAGTTAAAATTATAATTCGTTCGATCATTGTGTTAATGCAAGCTAACAGTAAGAATATGCAACGGAATAATTTCTTATTAGATGACTAAAATCAATCTGAGCCAAAGTAAGTGGTTATTAGCTGGAGGAATATATCAGTGTCAGTCGTTGTCGGAGTGGGTGTCATCATCATCAATGATAAAGGCGAAATTTTACTGGGAAAACGCACCAGCCAACATGCGCCATACTGGTCAATTTTCGGTGGCCATGTTGATCCCGGTGAATCCTTTGAAGAGTGCGCAATCCGTGAAATCGAAGAGGAAATTGACCTAACAATCCAAAATCCCAAAGTTTATGGTATTTGCAATAATCTCGAAACCTACCGCGAGGAAGGAAAGCACACAGTTTCAGTCTGTTTGCTGGCACAGTATACCGGAGGTGAGCCGCAATTAATGGAACCTGAAAAGTGTGAACAATTAATGTGGTGTGATCCTAACCATCTTCCCGAACCTCATTTTGAAGCCAGCCGTAACGCCATAAAATTATGGCAAAAAGCACAATTCTATTGCGCAAATTAATACCAAACTCCCTTCGGCAGGTTTTCTTAGATAACCTGCCCTGCCTTTATATGCAAAATGCAACAAAATAAATTTAATTATTTTTCTTAATTATTTGTTTACACATATAATTTATTTATGTATCGTTGCGCTAGTACAAGGTAACACCATTCATCACGGAGTCTATATGACCATTGAGGTAACGCACAATTTGAAACGCCCCTCTATATTTGGTGGCGCTATGATCATTGCCGGTACTGCTGTCGGCGCAGGTATGTTTTCCATTCCGATTGTCACATCAGGTGTCTGGTTTACAGGATCAATCATTTTGCTGTTGTATACCTGTACCTGTATGTATTTCTCTGGTCTGATGATTCTGGAAGCCAATATGAATTATCCTGCGGGTTCCAGTTTTCATACTGTTACCAAGGATTTGCTCGGCAAAGGCTGGAGTTCTCTCAATGACTTATCTATCGCTTTTGTTCTGTATATCTTAACTTATGCTTATATTTCAGCAGGTGGATCAATTCTTTCTCACAATATCGAAAGCATTATCCCGTTACCTCAATCAATATCTGGATTATGTTTTGCCTTTATCGTTGCCTTTATTGTTTGGGTATCGACTAAAGCCGTAGATCGCTTAAGCACTATCTTGATAGGCGGCATGGTCATTACCTTTATTATGTCCGTCGGCGGCATGTTTACTGAAGTTAAGCCAGCTATCTTATTTGATCAAGCCAATACCAATTCAGACTATTTACCCTATGCTTTAATCTCCTTACCTTATTTACTGGCTTCATTTGGCTACCACGGTAACGTTCCTGGGCTGGTTAAGTATTACCATAAAGACAGTAAGGCCGTTACACGCAGCTTGCTATACGGGACATTAATAACATTAGCGATTTACATTTTATGGCAGTACGTCATTCAGGGAAATATCCCACGTGAAGCCTTTAAGCAAATCATTGCTGATGGCGGTAATATTGGTAACTTATTGCAGCAAATGAATCATGCTTCTGATAATACGGCAATAACGCAATTCTTAAATGCCTTCTCATATATGGCTTTGGCGAGTTCATTCTTGGGCGTATCATTAGGATTGTTTGATTATCTGGCAGACTGCTTTAGATTTGATGACAATCGCAATGGCCGTTTTAAAACAGCACTGATTACATTTGTTCCCCCGACTGCATTGTCACTGATTTTTCCCAACGGTTTCCTATATGCAATCGGTTTTGCTGGCCTGGCAGCAACTATTTGGGCAGTGATTGTTCCGGCTTTAATGGCCCGAGCAAGCCGTCAACGCTTTCCGACATCCAGCTATCGGGCACCAGGCGGTAACTTTTTGATTGTTTTTGTTATCCTATTCGGTTTGATAAATGCGCTAGCACACATTCTCTCTTTGTTTGATGTGTTGCCAGTTTATCGTTAATATTTTTCTTCTACCCCAGTATTTTTACTGGGGTATACATTCACCTCTTGCCTAATAGACCAACTGCGAGTAATTTTGTCGCCACTTAAATATTCATTCCACTATTTCCTTGTTTCTACGGAAGGTATCTATGGCTAAAGCCAATGAAATTAAGCGCGGCGCTGCAATCAGCTACAATGGAAAGCTATTATTAGTTAAAGACATCGATATTCAATCACCTAGCGCACGCGGTGCCAGCACGCTATATAAGATGCGTTTTACTGATATTCGTACTGGTCAAAAAGTGGAAGAACGTTTCAAAGGTGATGACATTCTTGAAACCATCACATTGACCCGCCGTAGTGTCAGTTTTTCTTATATTGATGGTGATGAATATATCTTTATGGATGACGAAGATTTCACCCCTTATCACTTCAAAAAAGATCAAATCGAAGAAGAACTGTTATTTATTCCCGAAGAAGGTCTGCCAGGAATGCAGGTCCTGACAATGGACGGGCAATTGTTAGCACTTGAATTGCCTCAAACAGTTGATATGGTCATTGAGGAGACATCACCAGGTATTAAGGGGGCATCAGCGAGTGCTCGCACCAAACCGGCTAAAATGAGTACAGGGCTGACTATTCAAGTTCCTGAATATTTGAGTTCTGGTGAAAAAATCCGCATTCATATTGCAGAGCGTCGCTATATGGGACGTTGTGACTAATTCTTGATCCTTAAATATGAGTTGCTCTTTGTATCGAGCGTTATTCTCATCAAAAGAGCAACTCATGGTCGTTGAAGTTAGAAGTAATCCACATTAACAATTGCCACACGTTTCTGATTGTCAGTCCACTTCACTCTGGAAACACCGATGTTACCAGGAAGCATGACATCGCCTTTCGTTTTGTGAGTTGAAATGATGTGTTTAACAGTGAGATTTTTACCTAATCGATAGCAAGAGATATTGGCTTGAGTGTTTGATATAACAACTTGACATCCTGGATCAACAATCGCACCTGAAAACCGAATGATTCCTCCGTTAGATTCGGCATATCCATAAGAAAGCCATGAAACCAATAAACAACTCATTAACAGCCTAAGATAATTTTTCATGGTTACCTCACTTTCGTTTTTCCATTAACTAAAACTCAGCTACCTTTTATTCCTTCATCTCCATAATAACTATTTCACGTAAGAAAAATACGACATTAAGAACTTTTATTGATAAATATCAAAAGTCATTTTTTAATTAAAAAATAGGCACACTATTATTATTGATTAATTCACAAAACTGTTATTAATAATCATTATTTGAACTAAATCACGGATAAGTTTATTGATTTTATATTATATTATTTAGCTAAAATAAATAATTATTATACTTTTATGTAACATTTAATGATAAGTTATAGTAACAATACCCAATTTCTTATTTTTTCCGACCCATTTTATTTCTTCTGTTCCAATATGTTTTTCCATAGATAATGGAGATTTACTATCCTTTTGATATTCTAATCTTTTTTCTTTAGTTAACTGTTTACCATTATACCAACAGACCATTTCAGTATGCTTTTTATCCCAACTCAGTTGGCACGGGGACTCAACGATAACACCATGGAAGTAAATAGTGCCAGAACTGGAGGATGATGGAGAATTCGCCATTACAGGATAATAAGATAAAGACACGAACAAAAAAGTTGTCATTTTTCGTAACATTAGCAACATAAGCATTCAACCTCCACAACAAGTGTTATTATCTTTTTTTTCAACTTTAGCCCCGCGCTAATTTGAAAACCAGATAATGGCGTAACGCTCTGCTATATAACGATATAACGTCAAATGAAACTTTTTCTTTATACTTTTTATTAATTCTAACCACAATTCGATATAATATTCTAATAAGTTAGAATATGATAAAA
>NZ_JADEUF010000240.1 GCF_015163655.1 Xenorhabdus griffiniae
GATAAGCATGACTCAGTCCTCTCTTTTGCTTTTTTGTTTGTGGAAAATCAAAATTCGCAAAAATTGGACTGAGTTTCTTCGACACTCCTACCATTTTGAAAAGTTATTTAGAGATTTTTATTGTGTGTACATAACTGTGTACATTGTTATATTTTTTTAGTATTTATGGTTGTGTAACATAATGTATTTAAAGGATATTTTATTGTTTAATTGTGATTATCAGTTGATTACTACCGATGCCCAATTGCAGTCAGCCTGTGAACAGGCAAAAAAACATGCAAGAATTGCACTGGATACTGAATTTATACGTACACGGACGTATTATCCCCAATTAGGTTTGATACAACTATTTGATGGTGAACAACTTTCTTTGATTGATCCCCTCGGAATTTCGCAATGGCAGCCCTTTAGGGAGCTATTGACTGATCCGAATGTATTAAAGTTTATCCATGCTGGCAGTGAAGATTTAGAGGTTTTTAGTAATAGTTTTCAGTGCTTGCCAGAACCCATGATTGATACTCAGGTACTGGCTGCATTTATTGGTCATCCTATGTCATGTGGCTTTGCGACATTGGTTGCTGAGTATTTGCATACTGAATTGGATAAAAGTGAATCCCGCACTGATTGGTTGGCTCGGCCGTTGAGCGAAAAGCAATGTCAATATGCTGCGGCAGATGTCTACTATTTATTACCGCTGGCCGATATCTTGATGGAAAAAACAAGGCAAGTGGGGTACTTGGATGCGGCAAGAGATGAAAGTAACTTGATAGCACAACGCCGTAAAGAAGTATTGATGCCGGAATACGCTTATAAGGATATTGGTAACGCATGGCAATTGCGCCCAAGGCAATTGGCTTGTTTGAAAAAACTGGCTGCATGGCGTTTAAATCAGGCTCGTGAGCGCGATCTGGCAGTCAATTTCGTGATCCGCGAAGAAAATTTATGGCAGGTTGCCCGTTATATGCCAACTTCTTTGGCAGAATTGAATGCGCTGGGTTTGAGTGGACAAGAAATTCGTTGCCATGGTCGCCGATTATTGGCAATGGTTGCAGAGAGCAGAGATATTCCAGAAGAAGAATGTCCGGCTCAAATTGTGAATTTAGTTGATTATCCTGGTTATCGTAAGGCGTTTAAAGAAATTAAATCATTGGTCACTCAGGTGGGGGAATCTCATCATTTCAGTGCTGAACTGCTGGCTTCTCGCCGCCAAATTAATCAGTTACTTTGTTGGCATTGGAAATTGAAAGCGCCGGAGTATCAACCTGAGTTAATCAGAGGTTGGCGAGGCAAGTTGCTGGCTGAATCTATTGCTGAAATATTGGCAAATTATTCGCAGGAATAGGATTAATTCAATCACCATTATGGTCTTGTTTGCGAGATATAAACAATCACATAGCAGGATATAAATTTGATTCCCTGCCTGGGTCATGATTCCAATTTATTGATAGTGACGAATGTTCAAATAATACCCAATGACTCTGTCATGCATTTCTATGGATTTTGAAAAAGATAAGGTCTTGCGAGTCAGTCTT
>NZ_JADEUF010000241.1 GCF_015163655.1 Xenorhabdus griffiniae
CTAAACACATTCACGCCGATTTAATTATGGGGTAATCGTGACAATATGAAACCATTGGAATTAACAAATTTAAGATTCGATCGACTTTTGGTGATTAGTCCTGTTCCAGAAAAGCCCGGTAGATTTTGGAATTGCATTTGTGATTGTGGAAATAAAGTTCAAATTAGAGGGACTAGTTTAAAAAGTGGTAATTCCACATCTTGCGGGTGCAAATGGAATGATAATAGACCTACTAAACATAAAATGGCGAAGTCGAATGAATATTCTATTTGGTCAGCAATGAGACAGCGATGTGAAAATAAAAGAAACAAAGCATATCCATCTTATGGAGGTAGGGGAATAAGGGTTTGTGAAAGGTGGTCTGAATTCAAAAATTTTATTCAAGACATGGGAAGAAGGCCAAGCAAAAGCCATAGCTTAGATAGGATTGATAATAATGGGAATTATAGCCCTGACAACTGCAGGTGGGCGAAAAAATTAATACAAAGCAATAACACAAGAACAAATGTATTCATTACTATAAATGGAGTATCTATGACATTATCACAATGGGCTAGAATGCCAGAGTGTAATGTTCGCCCTCAAACTATCGGGAAAAGATTGCGCAAAGGATGGAGTGCTGAAGAAGCTGTTTTCACCAAAAGCGGAGCAATCCGCGAATCCGCCACGCTCCACGCCCAAGCGCTGATTGTTCTAACCGCTAAATAATCTAACCCCAAAAATCACAAATCGTTTTCACTAACGAGGGGCTGTTACATGCGTAACAACATGTTGGACGGGTGCGCAGTCGTACCCGCAAAACCACAGGCAGTCAGGAACCGGCGCGCATGGAAGCGCCGTCTCACACTACTCATTATCTCATTATTCGTATTTATTCCGGTTTAGCGGAGGGTAATATGTTGCCATCAATAAATTACAGTTATGTCCAACCAGAGGAACGGGTATTTAACGGACGAATCTATATCAATTATCACGATCTGGGTGATATGCAATTCAATATTCCATTCAAAGAGTTCGCCCTGCGTTCCGACCTCGATGTTAGCGAAATGCTGGAATACGCCAGAGTGCATTGTGATACAGAGCGTCTCGCGGAAGAGATGCAAAAGGCGGGTTTCAGCTATCGGGAGCTTATGGCTATCGCCCAGCATATGCATAAGGAGGCTGCATGAGTTACGACGATAACCAAGCCTATTGGGACGATGTTCGCAATAGAAATGACGATATTCGGGCGGCGTTAAATCGTCAGGAACGGCTGGAAGAGGATGAAGAATATCAGAACGCCCTTGCTGCGGATCTGGATAACCGAGCTAATGACCGACTGGGACAATTGCCGGATAACACATGGTCAGAGCTCATTAACACTCTGTTAGCCACCACCGGCGACAGACAGGATGAATTAATCGAAAAATACAACGAATGGCTATTTGATGTGTGTCGAGCAGTGGAGGAAGAACTACATGAAACCCGGTATCTATTATGACATTTCCAACGAGGATTATCA
>NZ_JADEUF010000242.1 GCF_015163655.1 Xenorhabdus griffiniae
GCTAAGGGTTTGGGCAGTTTGCGACTCACGGCCGCCAAAAAGCCGGCCAGTAAGTTAGTGGATTCACCGACCACGCCACAGGCGGCTAAGTCGGTCGTCACCCGCGTTGTCAGGTAGGGATCTTGCAGTAAGGCCAGTGCTGCTTCCCGTTCTGCGATCCCCAGCGCCGGCACGTTCTCAGTCCCCGCTGCCGCCTGTTGTTGCCCCTGTTCGGCAGCCAGCAACACCTGCCCCAGCGCACGCCGCAGCGCCGCTTCCCCCAACCCCAGCTCAGCGGCCGCCAGTCGCGCATAACTGTTCCGGCTGCGGGCACTCATCAGGTCAACCCCATCGGCGAATAACACGCCGCTTTGCCTGTCCAGCACCTGTACATTCAGTTTCATCACGACAGCGCCTGCCTTGATGGCGCCCATGCCGCGCAGACACCATTGCAGTGTGCCGACCGAGATAAGCAGCTCGCCATTATCACCGGATTCACAGACCACGCCCGGTGTCACGCTGGGCGCAGGTTCAGCGGCTAAAGAAGAAGCGGGTTCTGGTGCCGTGTCTGGCTCCACTGTCTGACGCTCAAGTGCCACCATGTCCGCCGCTTCCTGCATCGGCACTGCGCCCTCAAGCAACAGGGCAAAGGCCGATTCCGGTTCCGCCATCTGGCACAGATAGCCGTTCGCATCCCTCTCCGGCGGGAACACCACGCGCAAGGGGGTAATCCCTTTGGCAACCAGTGCTGCCGCCAGTTTGACCGCGGCCTCATTGCCCGCCGTATCATTATCAAAGGCAATCAGGATTTGCTTAATGCCGTGCTGTTCGAACGCCAGCCAGTGGTCAGCAATGACGCCATTCACCCCGTAAGCGGCCGTGACATTACGGTGGCCGGTCACCCAGAACGACATCGCATCAATCAGCGATTCACACAGGATCAGCGATTTGGATGCCCCCAGCGCCGCGGCATTCCAGACGCCTTTGTGCGCGCCCGGCAGGTACAGATGGCGGATAATGGACTGGCGCTGGTCGCCGCCGATTTTGCGCCCGTACAGCTCATGGATTTGGCCTTGAGCATCCATCACCGGTACAACCAGTGAGCCGCGCAGATGTTCCCGTCCGTTCTCCCGCAACACCCCGATAGCCCGCAGGCGGCGGCGGATCTCCTCGCCCGCTTTGACTTTTTTCGGGGGCAGGCGGTAAGCCAGTGTCCGGTTGGCAAAGCCCAGCTTAAAGTGGGCGACCAGTTCAGGATGATTGAGCCGCCGCTTGGACAGATAGGCCTGGGCTTCCGGGGCATTGAGCAGGGTATGGTGATAAAACGCGACCACCCGTGACAGCAACGTTTGTTGCCCGATGGCCTCACTGGTCAGTTCTTCCGGCTGTATCAATGGCTCCACTGCCGGATTATGCCCCAGCACCGCCCGCAAGCGTTCCACGGCATGGCGCAGGCTTAACCCTTCGGTTTTCATGACCCAGTCCAGCACCGA
>NZ_JADEUF010000243.1 GCF_015163655.1 Xenorhabdus griffiniae
TTTTACGGAACTCCCCAAACGTCAAGCCGATGATCCTCTGCATGATCTACTGCCGTGGAACGTGAGTATCAGTGATATGAGGTAAATTACACGGGTTAATTGGCCGCTTACACAACAGCAACTAAGGGCAGGGATTGAGCTGCTCTGAAAAAGAACAAAGCCGGAAGATCATGGGGATCTTTCCGGCTTCATATTTGTAAGCTATTTTTTACTTAACTTGGATATATTCTTCTCCAATGTTCAGAGTCTTCTAATTTTGACCAAGTTGCATATCGCCATTTTATTTTTCCGTCTTTTAGAATAGAGGTTATTTTATTTTCAAATTCAAAATTAAAGTATTTATCAGAGTCAACAATTATATACATAACATGATAATCATCACATAAAAAATCACCTAACTGGTCAATTCTATCAACAAGTTCAATATCAAATTCTTGCAATTTTGCTTTTGCAATATAACGTCCTTTAATATCTTTATAAGGCAAATTAATATTGAACGCCTTCTCTAATTTAGGTATTAACTCTTCGAAAGGAATATCTTCCAATAAAACAAAATTTAACTGTCTGGTTTTTTCTGTGTACATGTTTATCAACCTATTTACACTTAACTATCTGTTGAACATCGCCTTTTCTTGCCAGCTCATCTAGCTCATGAGATTTGAAGATTCTAAACCCGAAAGGCTCATCCCTTAATCCAGGAAGTGCAGCTCTCAATTTTTTATCTATAGATGCTTCTATTTGTTTCATTCCTTCAATTTTATAAGCATCACGACGTCTATTATCAAACACAGGGTTGTAAGCCAAATAATCAGACTTAATAAACGCATCTACATCAAAACTTTTTAAATTAACAGGTCTGGCTATGCTCGGATCATGAGCCTTACTAATCCCACTCGCTACACTACCTCGATAGCCAATTTCCGCATTTGGATCTATTTTGCGTATTTCCGGTAAATGCTCACGAAGTATTGCGTTGATCTTCTCCTGAGTCGCAATTAATTCTGAATTCAGTCCAAGTGGGTCAACACGCCCAACCGGATTATGCACATACGAATACGGGTTAAACCCGCCCGCCAGCCCAATGGGGTCGGGTGAAATATACTGCCCCGTCTCCGGCGAGTAATACCGAAACCGATTGGAGTATAACCCACTTTCCTCATCCTCGTACTGCCCCATAAACCGGAAATTACACTGAACATGGTAATCCGGGTGATGGGACGGCACGCCGCCGCGTTTTTCGGCATGGCCCCAGGTGGTCAGATGCTGGCCCCAGATCAGTTCGCCTTGCTCATCCAGCAGTTCCCGCACGGTGCCCTGATGGTCGCAGATAGCGTAGTGCAGTTTACCCCGCTCAAAACGGGCCGCCGGTGTCAGGCTGCCCGGTTCATACAGCCAGCGGACGCGGCGCGCTTCCAGCCGGGTGCCGTCACGCTGATACGGTACTTCCTCAATCAGCTGGT
>NZ_JADEUF010000244.1 GCF_015163655.1 Xenorhabdus griffiniae
TTACCGATTCGGTTTGTTGACAAAATCGACATTTCACTTCTACCGTTGCCATCTGATTTCCTGAAAAAGTGAGGAGTATACATGAGAAACAACAAATTGAATACGTGACCTTTTTTTTCACTACCCCAATGCCCATATTACTCAGGTAACGAACAAAAAATTCTTTTTCGTCAAGATCTGGCGTAATATGAAATGAAACCAATCTTTCATCTATAATTACTTCTGGCGAAATCATAAACGGATTTTTAAAAACCTGACTATAAATAAAATTAACCGACTTAGGAATAGAAACGCCATCTAAAGAAAAATCGACACCTTTCGCAAAAGAAAAATAAGGGACAGAAGACAATAAAATAACAGAAAGTAATTTTTTCATTTTGATACACCGCTAAAATAAGTCACCTTTTCCCCATCAACAAAACCGAACATCATGACACCTTTACCATGAAATTCAGTTTTATTAACCAGTCGGATATCACCGGAAGCATTAACCAAAGTGACGTAATTATAATTATCCATACTTAAAAAGCCGGAAATACGCCACTTTGAAGAAACAGGCGGATCTACTCTTTTTTCTCTTTCAGTTCCTTGATTTCCGCTTCCAGTTCGCAAATTGATATCAGCATTGTTGCTCCCAAACTGGTCAACTTGTTTATCCAAACCAGTACCACTACCAGAGCCAGCCACGACAGAATTATCGTTAGCATAACCAGTAAAGAATGCGTAGATGAAATAGCCACTACAGCTAAGTAAGAGTAAGAACCCAAACATATATACCCATAATTTAGTCTGGCTAAACACGTTTTGACGAGAGTCAACAGTCGCTTCACTGCCCTTACCTCCATTGTAGGAATGATAAAGTTTAAAAATATTCTTATCGTACTTATTCTGATAACTGGTTATCTTATTAGTTTTATATAATTTAGCCTCGTTATAAACATCAACACGATAACGATTTTTAGCACCAATCGCTACCAACTTAGTCATCTTATAAGAGGTCTCAATTCGTCCCTTTATCATTTTAGCTATCGTATCAGGACTCTGATTCATCAAAACCAAATCACAACACAAGCCCGTATCTGGATCAGTAAAATGACGGTGTTCAGAAATAAAAGACTCATGCTCCGGTGTTAAATTTTTATCTGACTTCCAAAACCTCCAGACTTCATCAATACAAACCAAATCACCAGCCTTGCAAAAAGAGTCATAACAATCATAACCATCTTGATCAGCACGTTTATAAGGAAAAAATTTCGGCTCTTTAACCTTCTCATCAGTAACTTTAATTATCTCACCAAAAGCACATTCTTTTCCCTTAGATAACTTGCATATACCGGATCTTAAGAATTAAGCCTTTCAAAACACGCCTCCAATGTTTTGTTTTTACATGATTTTCTTTGCGGTGTTTTGAAAGCATTCCGGCATAAATATTCCCTCG
>NZ_JADEUF010000245.1 GCF_015163655.1 Xenorhabdus griffiniae
GTTTGTAATATGAACCATCCTTCCCATAATCTTTCCCATCCTACTCGACCATTACGTTTTGAATCGTACCAACCTGCAAGCTTGCCGAGGTTAATATAGGCCCAGTAGAGGCTTGGGGCTTTCTTCGGTGGCTTCGATTTGTTTTGCTTTGACCACAGTAATTTCCACGCTAGCGGACTCAGGAGCATTTCACAGCTCTGCTTTTCTGCTTCCTCTTTATTGAGCCCCAGGTAACGCAGTTGATGAAGACGGACTGCAATAAACGCGAGTATCACCACCATGCGTTCCAGGTTCTCTTTGCTCTGCATGCGTAACTCTTCAACCTGAGTTCCGCCGCTTTTCCATGCTTTGTGAAATTCTTCGATCAGCCACCGTTTTTCGTAGTAATCGAGAATACGCTTAGCATCTTCTTTTGTTTTCACTGGCTCTGAGGTCAGAATGTGCCAGCTCAAGCCACCATGATTTCCCGTTTCTTGACAACCGACATAGTACAGTGGGACGGCGTCACCGGTTTTATTTGCCGGGATTTTTACGGTCACCGCCGCATAACGAACTTCGCAGTGGGCATCACGTGCTTTTCGCCCACCTTTTTGCTTCACTTGAACCGTTCTCGTATCCGCATACACCAAGGCGCCACTGTAATGATAAAGCTTGTCGGGACTTTCTTCTATGCAACGGCTTTGCATAGAGCGAACGACAAAGCGCTGATGATTTGAGACCTTGTAGGTCAGATACTCAATAATATCCGCTTCTCGGTCACAGACAGAGATAACTTTCCGCATGTCAGCACCGAGGCGGGTTTCCATTGCGCGTGAAGCCCGTTCCCATTTATAGCTTTCTTTGTCTTTGTAAGCTCTGCTCGCATGATGTTGATTTTGCCCGTAAGCTTGGAGGTCGCTGGTCCAACGAGTCTGCTCAATCAGCCCAACGACCTGTTGCTTATCAGGAGCAAAGAGCAGAACGGAATGCGCATGCATACCTCTGGAACGCTTATTGGATGTGGTGTGCCCCATCTCATCTCGAACCGTAGGGTGGGTAAATTCCAGCGAGGTCGTATCTTCAAGCGCGAGGAGGCAATCATAGTGCTTAACCTGCTCAGCGGTGGCGACAAAGCCAGCTTCTGCGATAGCGCGAGGATTAATGGCTTGATTGCGAGCGAAACGATAAGCAGCTTCGATATCCGCAGGTGATTTTAAAGATTGCACGAGAGACAGTCCTAAATGATTTGCAAGAGAAGAAGTCAGTTTGATCAGGCGCTTAGTGCGGCGACTATCCCCTAAATCAGCATATTGAAAAGTTTCTTTTGCCCATTGCTCAGCATCTGTTGAAAACATCATACGTTACCTCAACGTCGTATTTCTTATTGAGATCAGCTAGGTAGAAAAAGGTTCAAAAAAATCCCTCGATTCAATCGAGGGATTTGTGTAGAAGAGACAGG
>NZ_JADEUF010000246.1 GCF_015163655.1 Xenorhabdus griffiniae
AGGGAATATTTATGCCGGAATGCTTTCAAAACACCGCAAAGAAAATCATGTAAAAACAAAACATTGGAGGCGTGTTTTGAAAGGCTTAATTCTTAAGATCCGGTATATGAAGCGGCTCTAAAAAATAAGAAAGCCGGAAGATCATGGGGATCTTTCCGGCTTTTTAATAAGATGGATATTATGAGAAACTATGTTTATTAACCATAGAAATAGTCAAAGAAATTCCTAAAATTGTCTGAACCTATTAATGGCTCAATTTCTTTGGCAATCATTTCAACAAACTCTGGTTTCAATTCATCATCTTCATCGCAAATTTCAAAAATATCAAATTCACCATATACTATTTCTATTAATTTTGATAACGAGATGAAAAAATCAGCTAACGAATCAGATATTTTAAATGGTTTTCCAGCGTCATAATTGGCATAAACAGGTATATCTTGATTATCTAATACAGCAATGATTGGTTTTCCTCCACCAATATCATCCATGAATACTAAATTATTATCTGGCCAATTAGGATTTTTTATTATCCCATCTGAATTTTTGATCCAACCATAACCATATTGAGCCTCCTCTATTTCATCAAAGCCACAAAACTTGATCGGAGTAAAACCAGTTTCTATTACCATATCGACAGGTGAAAATTTTTTAAACAAAAATAATATACTGTCAGATTTTCTAATATAATCAGGCCATTCTTGCTCAATGCCGTCTCTTTCTTCAAATTTACCTTGAAGATTAAATTTATTATGAACACTAACTAGTTCATTTAACGCTTTTTCTAATTTATTCATGTTAATCTCTTAGAAAAGTAAAATTTATTTAGCCTTACATTTTTTCAACCGTAATTGCTTTGCAGTTTCCTCTCTATCGATTAGGCGGCCTTTTCCTGGATTTTCATAAATACCTCTATGCCCTTGATTGCTATATAAGTGTTCATCAATACCACTAGGGTGTTTACCATTCTGTAAGAAAACAATATTTCTAGGATCTCCTTTCCAAGCTCCTCCCAAGGCACCATTACCCTTAACACTAATTATATGGTGCCCTGTATATCCTCTCTGAGACATAATAGAAGCCAATTTTCCATTACTTTTAGTCTCTTTGATTATTTTAATTTCTTCATCTGACCAATTGCGAGAACCTCCGCCTGCTTCAACAAGAATTCGTTCTTGCCCCCACGCCCTATTGATCGCTGTTCCTCTCGCTCCTGATTGAGGGGTTATAGTGTCACGAGCTTTGTACCGCATTAAATCTTTTGGATTTAATCCCAGTGGATCGATCTGCCCTGTAGGGTTATGAACGTAAGCATACGGATTGGTTCCCCCCATTAGCCCGATGGGGTCTTAGGAACGATTCCGGTGCGGTCATACTGTTTTAAGCGATTTTTTCTTTGACTATCAGCTTGTTAAAGAACCATT
>NZ_JADEUF010000247.1 GCF_015163655.1 Xenorhabdus griffiniae
CTTACCGATTCGGTTTGTTGACAACATCGACATTTCACTTCTACCGTTGCCATCTGATTTCCTGAAAAAGTGAGGAGTATACATGAGAAACAACAAATTGAATACGTGACCGAAATAACCCTTAGTATTCCAATGAAATTTTACATTAAAATATTTTCTCTTCTTCAACGAGATGGAGTGGTTCGGAAAACCTCAGCAAGATTAAAGATTATTACAAAATAGACTTTTTATTAAAAAATAAGGATGTAGTTTCTTTTATTCATAAGCTAACCGAAATGGAAAATAGAATCACAGATGGAAAAGACGGATTGAATAAAATAATAGAAAGGTTAAAAAATGCACAAACCAGTTCTATTGGGGTTAGTAGTGACTGATTTATAAATCAAAAGCCGGAAAGATCCTATGATCTTCCGGTTTTTTTAGAGACTCTGCAGTATCTTTTCTACGAAATAGCAAAACAAGGAATGCCAAATTGACAAATTGGAAACTGGTATACAAATACATTTCACAATTGTCAGCACTTTTCATACCAACCAAACGAACGCTCAACCACCTAGCCTTTAGGTGTGACCGTAAAGGTGTGCAGTTCATTACGCTTGGCTATTTGCACACTGGCACCACACAATAACTTGATCGATAATGTAAATTTATCTCATGTGTAGCCATCGCCTGCAAGAAAACATTTTCAGAAGGTAAAAAAATAAGGAATTAATATGACAAATAAAGCCGTTATTTTACTAAACGACACTACCTATCACGGTAGAAAAGTGATTATCCCCCTGTAATACTCATATTATTTTTCCTCTGTTTATCTAATTTATGCTTGGCTGGCGCTGTGTTAGAACAGAACTTTTATTGCAAAAATATCATCAATTAGATTAATGAAGAAAAAAATGCAATAATAATTCCAAGATAGGCAATACAAGGCACAATATTCATGTATCCATATCAATTACAATTTTCAAGGTAGCTTATATGTATAAAATATAATAATATCAATCAATAATAGATCTAACGATGTTATACCTAAACTCCATCTCATATTTTTCTTTACTGAAATTAATATCAGTAGGAGAATACTTCTGAACTAAATAGCATTTCAAAATGATAGGAGACTTTCTTACCCCGCGCAGGGTAAGGAACCCCAACATCTGATACTCTCAGTATTATGAAAACCTATTTAGGATACCCTTCAATTATTAATGAGGCTTTATTATGATCGAATCCATTTTAAATAACGCAGTAAGACATTCCAGAGAATTGCTAAAGGCGAAAGCAGGGAATAAATATTATTTTGATGATAATATTGTTAAGGAAAAAGGAACATATAAAGAATCATTATATAGTGACGAAATGAATTTTCATAAATGTAACGAGTTTTATAAAGCAAGAGAATTTGTAGATAC
>NZ_JADEUF010000248.1 GCF_015163655.1 Xenorhabdus griffiniae
AGACTGACTCGCAAGACCTTATCTTTTTCAAAATCCATAGAAATGCATGACAGAGTCATTGGGTATTATTTGAACATTCGTCACTATCAATAAATTGGAATCATGACCAAAAATTGGTATGTCAGTTCATGCTTTTCGTTTAAGCCATAACATTTAAAGTGCAGAATATTATTAGTAAATGCCACGCTTAACTCTTTATAGCGAGCTACATACACTTTCCCTTTTTTCCAGGTGTAAAAAAGTTGCCTTTCATGATCAATGATGAAATTAGCAGGTTTACGTAATCTTAAAAATATGGTAATAGCAAGAATATTGGCGCTCAGGAAAAACAATCCGAAACTTGCATCTAAAATAAGAGAGCGCTTGGCTCTTTCCTCGCCATAAATACTATCCTTAGAATACATAATATATAAATATTCCATTAGTGATACCTTATTTTCATTTGAAACTATCTTCAATAAATTAGTAGATTCAGATGATTCATAGTTTAAATCAAACTGTGATACATGATTTTCCTTTTCACTTTTTAAAAGCAGAAGGATGGTTTTTTCTGAAGCTTTCCATGTCTTTATGTTATCATTAATGAAAAAAGAAAAACCTAATATACACCCAACAAGTACAGGTATTATTATTTCTTTTCTTGCTCTGATAAGATTATGTCGAAAATGACACTCTTTGCTATTGATAGCATCCAAAAATCCTGCACGTTTTACAGTTTTATTATCCAGCAGAATTAACTTTTCCGCCAGAACAGGATCAGCAAATGTAGATAAAGGCTCTGTTGGCGGCGTTTTCACCCTAAAAATTTTTTTGAGCAATTTTTTTATTAAATCATTCATTTAACGTAGTACCTCATCTTCATATCCATAGACCGCATTTTCTAATGTGGGTTCTTTTCCCCATTTATAGCGAAGTGGAGAAATCGTATCTCTTGTTGGTTTGTAATACCAATAGACTTTCATATACGCAGTATATTGCTCATCTACTTCTACGGTTAGTGTAGTTAAACCGCTCTCTTCATCAAAAATGAGATTTTCACGATTTTTACGAGTAATATTTATCGCTTTATCAAACTTATCTTTTGCTACAGAATAAAGATATCTACCATAACTACGCTCAGTTATTGATGAATCAGGATCGCTATAGCCATCTGATAAACCAGATGGAATAACTTCATGATATATCTCTGATTCTCCCCATTTGAAATTAGGTAGTATAAATTTATAAATTATCTTTCCTTGTTTATTGTTTTCAACTTTTAAATTTGGGTCACGTATTCAAAATGTTGATTGGTCTTAAATATAATATTCTCTTTCGATAAAAGTCCCGATGACTTTGTCATGCATTTCCGGTGATTTTGAATAGCCTAAT
>NZ_JADEUF010000249.1 GCF_015163655.1 Xenorhabdus griffiniae
CCTTTAACTGCACAACAAGAGGGACAGGTCACATCAATCTTTGCCATCTGAATGTTCTCCAAATAGGCATACTATACATGATTCAATAAATTGATGTCACGACCCGAATATCCAGATGAAGTATGGGATGACGTCATTGCGACGAATGTGACCGGCGTGTATCAATGCATGAAGTATGAGATACCGTTAATGGCGCAATCAGGTGGAGCAATAGTAAATGTCGCATCAGTTTCAGGGTTAAAGGCGAATTATGCAGGCGGGTGTGCCTATACTGCCAGTAAACATGCGGTGGTTGGATTGACAAAGTCTGCCGCTTTAGAGATGGCAAAGTCAAATATTCGGGTTAATGCTGTGTGTCCAGGATTAATCAGGACAGATATGTCAGTCAGTGTGTTTGGCGATAATTTAGATGCGTATGGCGATACCCATCCAATTGGAAGGATTGGAGAAACAGAAGAAGTCGCAAATGCTATCGTGTGGTTATCGAGTAACAAAGCGGAATTTATTACCGGTTGTTGTTTACCTGTTGATGGCGGTTTAATGGTAAAATAGGCTTTAAATACCGACCTAACTTCAAGATGCATGTGATATCTCCCCACTTCGCAGGGAGATATCAGGTTTCATATCGTGTTGTAAATTGTAACTTGAAGTTTAATGCGTATAAACTGTAATTAATATTTCACTGTAAATTTAGTCTAAAACAAGAGGAAATAAGATGGCAAAAGGAAACTTTTTGACAGTCGGCGACAAAACGACGTGTGGCGGTACTATTTTGACTGGAACCAGCAGTATTAAATTTTATGGAAAACAAGCGGCAACTGAAGGTTCTGCTGTGACTTGCGGGAGATATTCAGGAAATTATACTGTTGTTGGTGGAGTCAGCTCTTTCTTGGACAAAGGAACAAAATTAGCAGGAACTTTGGATAGCAGGACGACTTGTCCCTGTAATGCTGGACTTATCCATTCTATTCCTGATACTTATCAAAAATAGACCTAAAAATTTAGCGATGCAGTCGTGGTGGTTTTGATGTAATCACTATATTTGAATTTGATATCAGGTAGTTGTTAAGCTTAATTACTATAATTTTAATTGATTATTAAAAATCAATTAAAATTTAGAGTGATGAAATTTAAAAAAACATGGTTTATGCCGTGATGACTCACCTTTGGATCTTATTAGGAAAGAGTATGGAAAACTATAAAAATTACACTATGGATAGAGCCGATCTGATGTTACATCCTATTATTGGTGGGGAGTTGATATTACTAAATTATGTCGGATTTGCACAAGAAAGTAGATTTAAATTTTTAAAAAAGATAGAAGATTGGAATAGTATGGATGATACTGGAA
>NZ_JADEUF010000025.1 GCF_015163655.1 Xenorhabdus griffiniae
TACTTTTTATCATTGTTATAGTGTGGGTTATTATATCTTCCGTAATTACTTTTTTAATTTTGGATTCCTCTTTTATTTTGACTGATGGTTGGATTGAAAAAATGAATAATAATTCATTGGAAAAATTATCTAATAAATCAGTATCTATTCTTGTGATTATACTTTCTCTAATAATTCCACTTTATTATATAAGTGAACCATTATGTAACATGACTTTTAGAATAGACGCTTATGCTACATCTAATTGCGGAGAAACAAAGCCAAATACAGCCTATTTAAGGAAAAGTAATAAAGAATGTTATGTGTTTTTTCCATGGTTTATCTTTGAAGAACCCAGTATTATACAAAGTATAAAAGGTAAATTCTTCCCGTAACCATTTAGGAAGTTGACCTAATTTTGTTGTAAATTTTAGTAATTGTTGATGAGTGAATTCCCCAGCCCCTAAGGAGAATTTACGACGACAATGTATAGGTTCATTAGAAATCACGACTAAGATAATCTTTCTTTTAGGTGATAGCTTACGGCAATATGCGGCCATTACATAGGCAATATATGCCCCTAAGCTATATCCAAATAATACAATATCACCTTGAGGTGGGACTTGTGATGCAAAATCCTCAATAACATGATCAACACAATACATTAATGGTTCATGACGCCGACGCCCCCGCCCAGGCATTTCAAGTTGAATGACGTTGAAATCATCAAAACAACGTTTGGCAAAATCCGAAAATATGGATGAATTACCGCCAGCATGATGAAACATCAATAATTGAGGGCGTTGATTATTCATAACGTCTCCCTTCGGCAATACGCCCTAATAAAGCTGAAAAGACTATAATCGCTCCTCCTATGCCTTTTAAAATACCAATAGATTCCCCCATCAGTATGATGGCAAACAGAGCCGCAAAAGCGGGTTCCAGAGATAAAATTAATCCTACTCGTGTCGGACTCGTTGTTTTGGCAGCATAAAGTTGCATGAGGAATGCAAAGGCAGTTGCCATCACACTTAAAAATAAAATGTATCCCCAGGCATTAAGAGAGATCGCAGGGATAAAGCGTAATGAAACAGGTTCAATGGTTAAAACAAAAATGAACCCTAATAGAGAAACGGTGACCAACTCAATCAGAGTGATATTAATCAATGAATAGGGTTTACTTGCTGTTTGTTTACCAAACATGAAAATTTGGAAACCACGAATCAAAGCAGCCAGCAGGATGAGCAAATCTCCCTTATTAACCCCGAAATTACCCGTATTGGCGAAACTTAATATTCCTCCACCAACCAAAGATAAGAGGCAAGTACAGTAAATCAATTTACTTTGCTTACGTTTTCCAAATACACGCTCAAAGAACGGCACTATCACTACCGATAATGCAATAAGAAACCCAGCATTAGCCGCCGTCGTATATTTCACGCCCAGCGTTTCTAATGTCAAAATAGCGTATAATAAACCACCAAATAGTATGCCGTTAACTAATTCTCCTTGAGTAATCTTGCGCAAGCGTATTTGAGCACCAATAAATATAAAAGGTACTGCTAACGCAAAGCGAAGCATGAGAAACAGCGGTACAGTGACACCAGCTTGAATGATGAGCTGCATCAGGGAATAACTCGCCCCCCAAGACAAGGCAATAACCAGTAATCCCAAATCTAAAAGATACAGCCCTGTGTTCGATAATTGCTTACGAGGCATGGTCTGACCTCAAAAAAATATGGCTGGCGTCATAGCTAATACGCAGAATCCCTTTTTTGACTTTGGTTGATTTAATAGAAAATTCATTGATTTTTTTAAGATTATCAACATGCGTACCAGCGCAAGGGGCAGGTTCAGTGCCTTCAATTAAACACAAACGGATGTCGCCTTTATACCAAGTCTTTACCTGCTTCCCATCAGATAATTTAATTCTAATAGCTGCTTCAATATCCTGTAGTGGTAATTGATGTAACGGTATGGTTTGGTCTCCTGTTGGAGAAAATTCTACTCGTGCTTCTCCAGGAAAATGATGACCTTTAGTAGAGATCCAACCATATTGGCGCAACTCCCAGTTCAGCAAATGACCCGTAGTATGTAATGCTGCGTGAGAAATACGGTCTGCCACCGAGACTTTGGATATCACTTTATCTCCCAGCGAATGGCGAATAGGTAATTCAGGATAGATAGCTACCTGGCTGTTAGTAGGCTGTTTTCTGATTTTAACAGATATATCATTCACCCACCCAATATCAGACGGCTGACCGCCACCTTGTGGATGAAAAATATTCTCTTTTAGAATAAACCAATTCCCCCAATCATCAGAACCACTCGCAATTATTTCACTCGTACAGAAAAAACAATACGTATCGTCCAGATAGCGCTGAATTTGTGTCATAAAAAATGCCTTTTATAATTGTGTAAATAACGGAGTAAACGGTTGTCCACGTAAGTTATGAGAAATGACTCGATTGTTATTATTACGATTTTTTCCTGATACGATCACACAACCAAATTTATCAAGAGGTATATTCCCGCCATATTCGTAAACATGGTCAGTATTGGGATAGATATCCACATAACTGGGAGCATAACGGGCTACAAACCCCATACGGAAATTATCTTTAGTCATATTTGGATGAGAGGCATGCATCAATGTGGACCAAAAGATCACACACTGACCTGCTTTCATTTCTAGAGAAACGGCTTGAGTTTCATCGGGCTTCCAGTCTGGATCAATTTGCAATTGCCGATAATCGTAACCAAAAAAACCACGATGAATACCATCCTTAGTTAAATTATTGACAATATCGCTTTGATATTCCATTGATTTAGTCTCATCATAATTCATCTTGACATGAGTACCAGGAATGATTTGTAAACAACCATTTTCAATTGTGGCGTCTGTAAATGCAGTCCAAACCGTTAATGTTCCTTTACCGAATTGCTCTTCTGTTTCTCCTGGCCATAAAATTTGAGGTTTACCACTGGCATTCGCGAAAGTGTCAGCTTGATGCCAATCTGTCCCCTCATCTCCTGGATATTTTGGGAAAAACTCAGTTCTCCAGCATAAAACGTCATCTCCTAAAATGCTTGAAACAGGAGCAATTATTTTAGGGTGGATAATATGTCGACTAAGTAAGTCAAGATCTAAATGACGATCGTAGTTCGAAATATTAGTTGCTGCTCCATATGAATCAGTAGGATATGCTGCATAACTACGATCAGGAAGTTGGCGGCGAACATCATTCCACACTTTATTCACTTCTTCTTTGGAATAAATGGTCAATGGACCAATAAATCCATTTTTATGAAAATTATTTAATTGCTCTTTATTAAGTTTAAGATACATAACAAACTTCCTATTTTAAATTGATTATTTATTTATATAAGTAGATTCAATAAATGTTTCATACAGCGTAGAGTTAAAAAGCTTCTCCATAGACAAAATTAAATTGAATTCATTCTTTATTTTCTCATTTAATAAGACTGCTATCATGGAATGACCACCAACATCAATAAAATCATCATTATATTTAACTGTTTTTTCTAACATACTTCCCAATAAGGAAAGATATCTATCTAATGCTTTTAATTTTATATCGCTTTCATTAGTTAATATATTTTTATCTATCATTTATTTACTCCAAGTAATTTAAAATTAGTTTTTTGTCAATTTTTCCATTAATTGTTTTAGGCATGGTTTCTATTTTTCTATAACGCAATGGTCTCATATATATTGGTAAATTTTCTTTTGCTAAATTAGTTAAAGCTCTAATGGATTCTTTTTCTGATGTGGAAGAAGTGAAAAAACAAATCAAATAATCACGACTAACTTCAGAATATGAAGCTATTACTGAAATATCATTTATTTTTTCATATCTAGCTAGAACTGATTCAATCTCTCCAATTTCGATTCTATAACCATTTATTTTCACTTGCTGATCACATCGACCACAATAAACTAATTCACCTTTCTTGTTATAAGAAACTAAATCACCAGAGCAGTAATATCGATGCCAAATGCCATTGTTTTCTAACCAAATAAACTTATCCTTGTTCTTAGTTTCATCGTTTAAATATCCTTTAGTTACTTGATGACCTGATAATAAAAGCTCACCACTTTTTTCGTTAGTTACGTTATCATCACTTATTGGGCGAATAGCATAATCGAATCCAGGTAATAGATATCCTATAGTGGATTCAAAATTTTCTAAATCATTTTCATTAACAACATGCCAACTTGCGTGAATGGTAGTTTCAGTAATACCATACATATTAACTAATTGAGGTGAGTTAAAACCAAACCAGGGCTCCCGCACGAGTTGATTTTTTGTTAAATATATGTTTCAGAATGGATTCAATACACAATATTTAAGCGAATATGACGTAATGTTGGTTCACCTTATTGCTCTATAATTAACCACACAAGGTGTTCTCATCAAGACTTTAGTGTTAATTAATTGTTTGTTTTAACATGCTGATAACTCATGCGGTTGCCCTGAAAACCAAACTGATTATACCAATTTCTCAATGCTTGAAAGTTTAATCTCTCTCCTCCAAAGATAATAAAACGCAATGATAATTCTTCCATTCCGAATTCAGTAAGGGCACGGGAATTAATAGAAAATGCCGTCGGTGTTTGGTTTAGTAGAGTAACTTTTTCATCTTTAACTAATTTAGCCAACTTATATGGCGTTATTCGTGTCTCTTCATCTGGTATCACTAACCTGCCACCATAGGCTAAAACAGACCAAATTTCCCATACTGAAAAATCAAATGCATAAGAATGATATAAAAGTGTAATATCAGTCTCATTGAAACGATAAAAACATTCTGTTGCATTAAATAATGAGAGTAAATTTTCGTGAGTAATTGGAACTCCCTTTGGGGAGCCAGTAGTTCCAGATGTATATATTATATATGCAGTTTCTTGTAATAATGATTCGTCATATACCATAGGCATTGGTGTAGTATTAATCATGAAATTAGTATTTTCTGTTTCACATCTATGATGTAAAATTGAACTGTCATCATTGATGATTAAAACTGGACAAGCATCATTAATAATTAAATTATTTCTTTCTTTAGGTGCTTTTTTATCAATTGGAATATATGCTGCTCCAACATATTGCACTGCTAATAAAGTAGCTATCAATTCTACAGAATGAGAAAGTTCTACAGCGACTTTATCACCTGGCTTAACTCCTTTCTTTTGTAATTCATTAGATATGCTTATGATAAAATTTTGTAATCCGTGGTAACTCAGTTCCCTTTTATTCTCTTTAATTGCTATTCTTTCTGGATATTTTTTAGCAGCAATAAAAAATCGGCTTAACATTGTTTTTTTATTACATTCCATTGATAAAGACTCGGTCACAGAAAACCTCCTATAGTAAAAACCGCTTTAACAAAGACTTGTAATTCTCACTCATTCATTATTGTTCCATTTAACACCACAACATTAAAATATTGCTCTTAAACAATTAATAAACCAGTTCAAGAACGTTATAATTTTAACTTTTGCTGGAAACATAAGAAGCAAAAATTCCAGTAACATAATTATTCTGTTTTTGGGAGTTTATGTCTTTAATAATGCTTGTCTTCAATTAAAATATCGCGAAACCTTTCAAAGTCAGTGGGTCTAATAAGAGCCTATCCAGCCAACAATTTACGGATATGGTTGATCAGTTGCGTTTTTTCTTCCACACCACAAGTCGCCGCATTTTCAAAAAAGTTTGCTCATCTCGCTGTTTAAGGCTTTTACTCTTACCGGGTGGATTGTGCCATGTTGACAGGCCTCAGAAATTGTCTGAGCATCGTTATAGTCATTGTTTTGCTTACGTCGGTAGGCTTTATAACATATTGCGAAGGGAGAGTGAGCACCCAATGTCCGAATGCCTATCCCTGAGTGATAACGCTTTTGTTTCTAAATCATTACATAGGGCTTGCGACACCACCCTATAACTGCTTCTGTCATCCCTTTCACTAAATAGTTTTTCATAATACTGAGAGTATCAAATGTTGGAGTTCCTTACCCCGCGCGGCGCGCGAGGTAAGGGATACTCCTATCATTTTGAAACGCTATTTAGCCTTTGACCAAGCTGAGGTTATCGGTCATCTCATTGAACGCAAATTTCACTTCTTGCTTGTCCCTATGTTTTCCAATGAATTTTTTATGCTGAGGACTTTTATGTGGGGTATTTGGTGGGGTACTCAGAAACAAAAAAAGCACTTCCTCAAAAGAGAAAGTGCTTCTTCAACAACAAGTTATCTGATTAAAATCAGTTCATGCCGTATTTTTTCAGTTTCTTACGCAGAGTGCCACGGTTGATTCCCATCATCAGTGCTGCGCGAGTCTGGTTGCCACGGGTGTATTGCATCACCATGTCCAACAGTGGCTGTTCTACTTCAGCCAGTACCAGCTCATACAGGTCATTAACGTCTTGACCGTTCAGTTGAGCAAAATAGTTCTTCAGTGCTTGTTTAACCGAATCACGCAGAGGTTTTTGAGTTACCTGATCTTGTGAATTTACAGTAGCAACGGTTAGTACATCAGAATTTACGCGTTGTTCGAACATAGTTCTGTCAGCTCTTTTCTTTATTTACGCAAAAATTTTCGAAGTATGCCTTCAACACCTCCAGCTGTTCGCTGGCATCCTCTATGGCGTTGAATGTGCGCCGAAACTGGTCATCAGGGGCATGTTCCTTGAGATACCAAGATACATGCTTGCGTGCAATACGAACTCCTTTGCCTTGACCGTAAAAGTCATGCAGTTCTCGTACATGCTCGCTCATTAAACGCTGCACTTCGCCAAGGGGCATCGGTGGCAGCAATTCTCCTGTTTCCAGATAATGCTGGATTTCCCGAAAGATCCAGGGTCTTCCCTGAGCAGCACGGCCTATCATCAGGGCATCAGCCCCAGTGTATTCAAGCACTGCTCTGGCTTTTAGCGGGTCAGTAATGTCGCCATTGGCAATAATTGGAATGGCAACAGTCTGCTTAACTGTCCGAATATTGTCGTACTCGGCCTCACCATTAAACAGGCAAGATCGCGTCCTGCCATGTATCGTAAGAGCCTGAATACCACAACGTTCGGCCAATTGGGCAATTTCTACACAGTTACGTTCTTCCGGTGACCAACCTGTGCGAATCTTCAAAGTAACAGGCACATCAACTGCATTGACTACCGCAGAAAGGATTTTTTCAACCAGTTCTGGATAACGCAGTAATGCAGAGCCTGCCAGCTTACGATTCACCTTCTTAGCTGGGCACCCCATATTGATATCGATGATCTGAGCGCCATTAGCGACGTTAATTTTCGCTGCCGCCGCCATTTCATCGGGATCACTACCGGCTATTTGTACAGAACGCACTCCGGGTTCGTCGCTATGAACCATACGCAGCCGTGATTTATCCGTCTTCCAAACCTGGGGATTGGAAGAAAGCATTTCTGAGACTGTCATTCCTGCTCCCATCTGGTAGCAAAGAGATCGAAACGGGCGATCTGTTATGCCTGCCATAGGAGCCGCAATAAGACAGTTTTTCAACTGGTATTGTCCGATACGCATAGACGAAGAAAGAGTGGTCAACTGTGACTAAGGGCGCGTATATTACGCATTTTTCACAAGATATGAAAGGCCAAACTTTGAGCGAATCGACATTTATAACGGATTTTTTCCAGTTGATTTTTTTAAAATTGGTTGATTACTGTTAAATAACAAATAGTTACATTTTATTGCTGAAATTTGTTATTACTTATATTTCTAATCATAAATAGAGCGGATTACCACTAATTGACCTCCTGGGGGATCATTTTAGTGGATAATCACGCTTTTCAATAGGTATCAGTTGATTATTTTTTAATCCCCGTGATACGACACCATTCTTCTTGTTCAGCTATTGGATCAATAATGAATTCATTGTCATAGGCCTGAGCTACCCCGTCAGCTTGACTGGCCAGAACACCGGATAAGCCTAATAATCCACCAGATTTAGGCAGTGAGCCAATGACAGGAGCAAGTTCACGCAGAGGACCTGCCAGAATATTGGCAATCACGATATCGCATTCAAGGTCTTTAGGTTGATCTTTGGATAGATAGAGGGTTAATTGGTCAGATACACCATTGCGTTCGGCGTTATCCCGGCTGGCTTGAATGGCTTGTGGGTCGATATCAATACCGATGGCGTGTTTTGCGCCCAGTTTCAGCGCTGCGATAGCCAATATGCCTGAGCCGCAACCAAAGTCGATCACGGTTTTACCTGTCAGGTCAAGGCCATCCAGCCATTGCAGGCAAAGGGAGGTGGTTGGATGAGTACCCGTGCCGAAGGCCAGACCAGGGTCAAGCATGACATTAACGGCTTCTGGTTCAGGCACTTCGCGCCAGCTAGGGCAGATCCACAGACGCTTCCCGAAGCGCATAGGGTGGAAGTTATCCATCCACTCTCGTTCCCAATCTTTATCTTCCAGTTGTTCAATTTTGTGGATAAAACCTTTACCCAGTTGTGGAAGTTGCTCCAATTGGCTGACAACCGCTTTCATATCCATTTCAGCGTCATACAGGCCGATAACATCGGTATCACCCCATAAACGTGTCTCGCCTGGCAGAGGCTCAAAAATAGGGGTATCGTGGCTATCCTGAAAGGTGACTGATACTGCGCCACTTTCCATCAGCTCATCGCCTAATGCTTCCGCTTGTTGTCCCGTGGTGTTTAATCTTAATTGTATCCAAGGCATAAAAAATTCTCGTTTTGTGGATCACGTTATTGTGTGAAATGTAACCGTTTAGCGCAAACTGCACCAAATTTATTTCCTAGCCAAAATGCCAGTAAACTCAGCAATAGTGATGGCACGATAGGGTGGAAACCAAGTAGCTGGATATTGAACGTTGCCAGCAAAGTATAGCTTGCTGCCCCTACCAGCATTGAGCTGATCGCTCCCTGGGCATTGGCTTTTTCCCAATATAATCCCAGCACCAGTGGCCAGAGGAAAACGGCTTGTAGTCCACCAAATGCCAGCAAGTTTAGCCAGATAATCATCTCAGGTGGGCGCCAGGCTGCCAGTAGCAGTAATGCCCCTAAAAATAGGGTGGAATAACTGGAGATGCGTGACAGTTTTTTCTCCTGACGGATCTGGTGTGGAAACAGGTTTAAATAGAGATCTTTGACGATAGTGGCCGAAGATTGCAGTAATTGGGCGTTAATGGTGGACATAATCGCCGCCATTGGTGCAGCCAGAAAAATACCGGCAGCCACAGGAGGCAGTACTGTGATCATTAACGTTGGGATCACTTGATCGGGGATCGTCAGATCAGGAATGATGGCTCGGCCAAGGGCACCAGCAAGGTGCATACCGAACATCAGGAATGCCATTACGAGTGTGCCAAGCACAATACCACGGTGAACGGCCTTACTGTCTTTATAAGAGATACAGCGCACCGCGGTGTGTGGCAGCCCAACAACGCCAAAGCAAACCAGTACCCAGAAAGACGCCATAAATGGCCCTGTGAGGATATTATCGACGCCATAAGGAGAAACCAGATTAGGGTCAATAGTGCGCAGTGTCGTCACTGCTGCTGATAATCCACCGGCTTTATAGATAATGCCAGCCAGTAATAACGCGGTTCCCAGCAACATCACTAATCCTTGTAAGGCATCATTGAGGACGCTGGCTCTAAAACCGCCAAAAGCAGTATAGAGGGCGATGGAAACGCCAAAAATCAATAACCCTGTGTCGTAAGGGATACCGGCGGCAGTTTCCAGTAAACGAGCACCGCCAATGAATTGCACTGTCATAGCACCGATAAAGGCCACCAGCAGGCTTATACTGGCAAACCAGACCAGAAAGCGGCTTTGGTAGCGTGCATATAGCATATCGTTGAGGGTGACCGCATTATAACGGCGAGCGAGGATCGCAAATTTTTTGCCCAATACGCTAAGTGAGAGCCATATCGCCGGCAATTGGATCAATGATAATAACACCCAACCGATACCATACTTATAAGCGGCACCAGGGCCACCAATAAAGGAACTGGCACTGATATAAGTTGCGGTAATGGTCATTGCCAGTACAAAACCCCCCATTGAGCGGTTGCCGAGAAAATACTCACTGAGGAATTCACCTGTTTGTCGGCGACGATAAGCATAGATTGAGAGCATGAACACTAATGCCAGATATCCCACGAGAGGCAGAATGACTTCACTTTGCATCACTATCCTCCAGTGGAATGTCCTTGAATATAAACTTCACCATCAAATAGCAAAGGATGATAAATAAGGCAGGTAGCAGCAGGCAAGCCAGTTCAAACCAGCGAGGCAACCCAGTTAAGCCGATGGCATCACTGGGTAAATAAGCACACAGCAGCCAACCAACAAGATAGGCCAATGTCAGGAATATCGCCCAGCGTGCTTCTTTGTTGGATTGAACAAATCGTCCGTCCATTCGTTCTCCGGGTAATTTACATGAAACAATAGGGGGGAATATAAAAAATCCCACCGATAAAAGATGGGATTTTATTCAAAGCAACAAACGCTAAATAAGCGTCAAAGAAACCTTACTTATCATGCAAGCCTAATTTCTTCTCCAGATAATGGATATTGGTTCCACCTTTCTGGAAGTTCTCGTCATTCATGATTGCCAGTTGCAGATCGATATTGGTCTTAATGCCATCAATGATCAACTCGGCCAGTGCGTTCTTCATACGTGCAATGGCCACTTCACGGGTTTCGCCGTAAGTGATGAGCTTACCAATCATGGAATCATAGTAAGGCGGTACGGTATATCCCGCATAGATGTGGGATTCCCAACGCACACCAAACCCACCTGGTGAGTGAAAATGGGTGATCTTGCCCGGACTTGGCAGGAAGGTTTTCGGATCTTCTGCATTGATACGGCATTCGATCGCATGGCCTTTGATTTCAACATCTTCCTGTTTGATGGACAGTGGCATACCAGAGGCGATACGTAACTGTTCCTTAATCAAGTCAACGCCAGTGATCATTTCAGTCACTGGATGTTCAACCTGAATACGGGTATTCATCTCAATAAAGTAGAATTCGCCGTTTTCGTACAGGAACTCAAATGTACCTGCTCCGCGATAGCCGATTTCGATGCAGGCATTGGCACAACGCTCACCGATACTGCGGCGCAGTTCTGGTGAGATACCCGGTGCTGGCGCTTCTTCCACCACTTTCTGGTGGCGGCGCTGCATGGAGCAGTCACGTTCAGCCAGATAGAGTGCATTGCCCTGACCATCAGCTAAGACCTGGATTTCAACGTGACGTGGGTTTTCAAGGAATTTCTCCATGTACACCATGTCGTTGTTGAAAGCGGCTTTAGCTTCTGCGCGAGTCATAGCGATGGATTGTGCCAGATCTTTGTCGCTGCGTACGACGCGCATACCACGGCCGCCGCCGCCGCCTGATGCCTTGATGATCACCGGATAGCCGATGCGGTTTGCAATGGCCTTGTTTTTCTCGGTATCGTCACCCAATGGGCCATCAGAGCCAGGAACGCAAGGGACACCCGCTTTTTTCATTGCGTTGATAGCGGAAACTTTATCCCCCATCAAACGGATAGTATCCGCTTTCGGACCAATGAAAATAAAGCCAGAACGCTCGACCTGCTCGGCAAAGTCAGCATTTTCAGACAGGAAGCCATAACCCGGGTGGATTGCCTGTGCACAAGTGATTTCCGCCGCAGAGATAATGGCAGGAATATTCAGATAACTTTTAGCTGAGGCAGCCGGGCCAATGCAGACGGTTTCATCCGCCAGCAGGACGTGCTTCAGATCACGGTCTGCCGCAGAGTGCACAGCCACGGTTTTGATCCCAAGTTCCTTACAGGCTCTCAGGATACGCAGTGCAATTTCACCGCGGTTAGCAATGACAATTTTTTCAAGCATGGGGTGCGCCTCGTTATTCGATGACGACCAATGGCTCGTCGAATTCAACAGGTTGACCGTCTTGGACCAGAATCGCTTTTACTACGCCAGTTTTGTCAGCTTCGATCTGATTCATCATTTTCATCGCTTCCACGATGCACAGGGTTTCGCCCTGATTAACATGCTGGCCGACTTCAATGAAAGGTTTCGCATCTGGGCTTGGTGAACGGTAGAACGTACCAACCATCGGCGAGCGAACTGTGTGACCACTGATTTCCGCGGGTTTGTCAGCGGCGGCTGGCGCTGGTGCAGCGGCCTGCACTGGCTGTTGAGCAGGCGCAGAAATATATTGCTGGGTCACAGGTATTGCCGCGGCTGTCGTTGCCCGGCTGATGCGTACTGACTCTTCACCTTCAGAAATTTCCAGTTCAGAAATGCCAGATTCTTCAACCAGCTCGATCAGTTTTTTTATCTTACGAATATCCATGAGTGTGGTTCCGTACTTTTAAGTCAATTAGTTGGATGTTGACAAGCGGTTGACCGCTGCCTGTAATGCGAAACTATAACCATCCGCCCCCAATCCACAGATGACACCGACTGCAATATCGGAAAGATATGAGTGGTGGCGGAATGGCTCGCGGGCATGCACGTTGGAAAGGTGAATCTCAATAAATGGGATATCTACCGCCAGAAGTGCGTCGCGCAATGCCACGCTGGTGTGCGTGTATGCTGCAGGGTTGATTAAAATAAAATCTGTATTGCCCCGCGCAGAATGAATTCTCTCAATTAGTTCAGATTCTGCGTTGGATTGCAGATGGGATAATTCAGCCCCCGATTGTTGAGCTTCTTTTGACAGTCTGTTAACGATGTCATCCAGCGTTAACTTGCCGTAGGTCTCTGGCTCTCGTGTTCCCAACAGGTTCAGGTTAGGGCCATTCAAGAGTAAAATGCGAAACTTGTCTGCCATTGTGCGGGTATCTCCGGCAATCTGTCAACAATCGACCAAGATAACTCGATGTCAACGGTTTGTCATCTCTTTCTGATAGCTAGAATTGTAAATTTGACGATAAAGCCCGACATTATAAACATATCGTGGCATTTAGCAGCTAAATACTGGTCTTATCAGCGCACTTTCACTACTGTTCTGCCCGTAATTTGATTGTTTATCAACTTATTGGCGTGTTCGATCACCTGTTCTAATGTAATTTCATTCGCTGCTTGCTGATAAAAGGAATCTGGTAGTAGCGCTTGCAAACGTTGCCAAATGGCAGGGCGTTTCACCGCAGGGACAGTGACAGATTCTACACCCTGTAAACGAACATTACGTAGAATAAACGGCATTACGCTCGTGGGGAGTTGACTGTCACTTGCCATGCCACAAGCGGCTACTGTACCGTTGTAATGCACTTGAGCCAGCAAGGTAGCCAATATCGTGCCACCAACGGTATCTATTACACCGGCCCAACGTTGTTTTTCTAATGGACGTGATGGCTGGTTGAAGTCACTGACGGGTAAAACCGTTTTCGCCCCCAGCGAGAGCAGATAATCTTGGCTGTCGGGTTTGTTGCTAATCGCAGTGACGGAATAGCCCAGTTGTGACAGTAAGGTAATCGCCGTACTGCCAACCCCACCACTGGCTCCTGTCACAGCGATTTCTCCGCTTTCCGGTGTGACGCCTCCTTGTTCCAACGCCATGACACATAACATGGCAGTAAAACCCGCCGTGCCGATGATCATTGCTTGTCGGGTACTTAATGCAGGTGGCAAAGGAGTCAGCCACTCCCCAGATACTCTTGCTTGTTCTGCCAGCCCGCCCCAGTGCGTTTCTCCCACACCCCAGCCAGTCAGCAAAACATGTTGTCCGACGTGAAAACGGGGATCTTCGGAATGATGGACAACACCAGAAAAATCAATCCCCGGCACCATCGGAAATTGACGGATAATCTTCCCCTTGCCGGTGATGGCAAGGGCATCTTTGTAATTGAGTGTGGACCAATGGATATCAACGACCACATTACCCGATGGCAATTGAGATATATCAATATTTTGAATGGATGCTGATAATGTTTCGTGTTGTTCCAGTAATAAAGCTTTCATGATCATCCTCTCTTGATAGGTATCTATCTGACATTATTACCTGCTTAGCATTACCACGATTCTGGTATTACCACAATTTTGCATCATTACAGTTTTGCATTACTACAATATAGATAGAACCTATACCTCCCCGCGACGCGGGGGAGGCATAGAATTTGAGGCAAGAGCAGGGGAATTCAGGGCCATACCTCCCCGCGTAGTGGGGGAGGTATTAAGACGCATATTGAAAGGTGATTGGTATAGCTAAAACCTGATGCACTGAAATGGGGGGACAACAATGTTGTGATATCTCACCAAATTCATCTATTGTTTTTATAATTCATGAACCATTTCGTCTTGGGACTTTCTTTGTCATGTTATTTTTTGGTGTATTAGCTGAATTAACCCATTTTTATGCAGTTTTTTTCTGCTCCGTTAGAGAAAAGTAACGTAGAATACCGTATTTCTGATGTGAATAACGTGGCCACTTTTATTGAAGTAGTAAAAGTAGTTAATTATGCGCCTTGTCGCTGCTTCATGTGGTTGGTAGAGTAGACGGAAAATCTCCGTCCCCAGCTTGCAGGATTATCCTTTCGTTATGTTAAAGAAATTTCGTGGCATGTTTTCCAACGATTTGTCCATTGACTTGGGTACTGCCAATACCCTTATTTATGTCAAAGGCCAAGGAATAGTATTGGATCAACCCTCTGTCGTTGCTATTCGCCAGGACAGAGCCGGTTCACCAAAAAGCGTTGCAGCAGTAGGGCTGGAAGCAAAACAGATGCTGGGACGTACTCCGGGTAATATTGCCGCTATCCGTCCCATGAAGGATGGGGTGATTGCTGATTTTTATATTACTGAAAAGATGCTACAGCATTTTATCAAGCAGGTTCACAATAACAGTTTCATGCGTCCAAGCCCGCGCGTGTTGGTCTGTGTACCTGTCGGTGCGACTCAAGTTGAGCGTCGTGCCATCCGTGAATCCGCCCAAAGTGCAGGAGCGCGGGAGGTATTTTTAATTGAAGAACCTATGGCGGCGGCTATCGGTGCTGGTTTGCCGGTTTCCGAAGCAACGGGTTCAATGGTCGTTGATATTGGTGGGGGAACCACTGAAGTTGCGGTTATTTCCCTTAATGGGGTGGTTTATTCTTCTTCTGTACGTATTGGTGGTGACCGTTTTGATGAAGCTATCATCAACTACGTTCGTCGTAATTATGGCTCCCTGATTGGGGAAGCAACGGCAGAGCGCATTAAACATGGAATTGGTTCTGCTTATCCAACGGATGAAGTACGAGAAATCGAAGTGCGTGGCCGTAACCTTGCGGAAGGTGTACCTCGCAGTTTTACCCTAAATTCCAATGAAATCCTTGAAGCTCTGCAAGAACCCTTAACGGGTATTGTGAGTGCCGTGATGGTCGCTCTGGAACAGTGCCCACCAGAATTGGCCTCCGATATTTCTGAACGAGGCATGGTGTTGACTGGCGGTGGTGCGTTGTTGCGTAATCTTGATCGTTTGCTGATGGAAGAAACCGGCATTCCTGTCATTGTTGCGGAAGATCCACTGACCTGTGTTGCCCGTGGTGGTGGCAAGGCACTGGAGATGATCGACATGCATGGTGGCGATCTGTTCAGCGAAGACTGAAAGTAACTCTGCGAGCTGGGAGGTGGACGTGTTTTATTGGGACCTCCTTGCTGATTGTGCCGGAGTTTTATCATTTATGAGACAACACAGCTCGACAATACGCCATTTATGAAGCCGATTTTCAGCAGAGGGCCTTCTCTGCAACTACGACTCTTTTTTGCTATCATTGTTGCCATTATTTTGATGGTGGTAGACAGTCGCCTTGGTATTTTCAATAAAGTCCGTAGCTACATGGATACGGCTGTGAGTCCTTTTTATTTTCTTGCCAACGGGCCGCGTCAGTTTTTGGACGGCCTCTCAGAATCTTTCGTTAGCCGTAATCATCTGGAGCTGGAAAATAGAGCCCTGCGTAATGAATTGCGTTTACAGGACAGTAAATTGCTGCTGTTAGGGCAACTGAAACAAGAAAATTCCCGTTTACGTGAATTACTGGGATCGCCACTGCGTCATGATGAACACATGATGGTATCGCAGGTGATTTCAGGGGGGATGGATCCATACCGCGATCAAATTGTCATTGATAAAGGGGCGAAGGATGGCGTGTACGAAGGGCAGCCGGTGATCAGTGATCGTGGTGTCGTGGGGCAAGTGACTGCCGTGAGCCAGTTGAGCAGCCGGATATTGTTGATTTGCGATACTTCTCATGCCATTCCGGTGCAGGTACTGCGAAACGACATTCGTGTTATCGCTGGGGGAGCAGGGTGTACGGATGATCTCCTGCTGGAACCTTTACCAAGTGATACAGATATCCGCGTAGGTGATGTATTGGTGACATCGGGGCTGGGAGGGCGTTTTCCTGAAGGTTATCCTGTGGCTGTCGTCTCTTCTGTCAAAATTGATAACCAGCGGGCTCATGCGGTAATTCGTGCCCGTCCGTTGGCTGAATTGCGACGCTTGCGCTATTTGCTCCTATTATGGGGAGGAGATAACGATCCGTCTGAACCATTGCCACCTTCGGAAGTATACCGCGCTGCCAATGAACGTTTGATGCAGATGTTACCGCAAGTGTTGCCAAATCCATCAAATGAGTCACCACAGTTGCTGGCACCAAAGTCAGTGGAAAAACCGACATTACCAGCTACAGGAAATCGTCAATGAGTCAATATCATAGCCAAGGACTTTGGGTTATTTGGTTATCTTTCCTGATTGCAATCGTGCTACAGATTATGCCGTGGCCGGAGCAGTTTTTTATGTTTCGGCCTACCTTACTGATGCTGTGCTTAGTTTATTGGTTGCTTGCGCTTCCCCATCGTGTCAGCGTTGGTACTGGCTTTGTTTTGGGGATTATTACTGATCTGTTGCACGGCAGTATTTTGGGAGCACATGCTCTGGCATTGAGCATTATCAGTTTTCTGGTCGCATTCAAATTTCAGCTTATTCGCAATATGGCGCTTTGGCAGCAAGCCCTGGTTGTCGTCGGGCTTTCGACATTGATGAACTTCTGCGTTTTTCTGATCCATGTTCTGTTACTCAAGACTATCTTTCATCCAGAAGTGTTCTGGAATGGGGTAGTCAATGGTATTCTCTGGCCTTGGCTATTCTTATTAATGCGGAAAATCCGTCGTCAATTTTCAGTCCGTTAAAGTGGGTTTCTGTATTTAAAAGGCAAAGGCATATAACAAAAAATAGCTGATGGGATAGACTCCTAAGGATTATTCGCGATGAAAACCATTTACTTAGCTTCTGGCTCCCCAAGACGGCGTGAGCTGGTGGAATTATTGGATTTTAATTTTGAAATCCTTGCACCTCAGGTCGAAGAAAAATGGCGTGAAGGAGAGTCTCCACAGCAATATGTTACTCGATTAGCCAGAGAGAAAGCACAGGCTGGCGTAGCCATTGCCTCACACAATTACCCCGTTCTGGGGGCTGATACCCTTGTTGTATTGAATAACCAAATTTTGGAAAAACCGCGAAATCAGCGACACGCTATGGAAATGCTTAACGGTTTGTCTGGTCAACGCCATCAGGTCATGACGGCTGTTGCTTTATCGAACAATCAACATACCTTGAGTGAGATAGTCATTACAGATGTGATATTCCGCCAGTTGTCCCAACGGGAAATACAGGAATATATTGCCACTGGGGAGCCAATGGATAAAGCCGGCGCTTATGGCATTCAAGGTAAAGGCGGTTGTTTTGTCAGAAAAATTAATGGCAGTTACCACGCTGTTGTTGGCTTACCACTGGTGGAAACGTATGAATTAATCACACGATTTTTAGCGTTAGCTGATGGGAAGGACTATTCATGACAGCAGAGTTATTAGTCAATATAACACCATCCGAAACGCGGGTTGCTTATATTGATGGCGGTATCTTACAAGAAATTCATATTGAGCGAGAAGCCAAAAGGGGCATTGTCGGAAACATTTATAAAGGGCGCGTGAGCCGGGTTTTACCGGGTATGCAGGCGGCTTTTGTCGATATTGGGCTGGAGAAAGCGGCTTTTTTACATGCTTCGGATATTGTGCCCCATACTGAATGTATTGCCGGCGAAGAGCGGAAGAATTTCCATGTCAGGGACATTGCTGAATTAGTGCGTCAGGGGCAGGATTTACTTGTTCAGGTAGTGAAAGATCCTCTGGGGACAAAAGGTGCCCGTTTGACAACGGATATCACCTTACCATCACGTTACCTGGTGTTTATGCCAGGTGCATCACATGTTGGTGTTTCACAGCGCATAGAGAGCGAAGCAGAGCGTGATCGCCTGAAAAGCATTGTCATGGAGTATTGTGATGAGCATGGCGGGTTTATTATCCGCACGGCCGCCGAAGGTGTGGGAAAAGAAGAACTGGCACAGGATGCCGCATTTTTGAAGCGCCTATGGAGTAAAGTGATTGAACGTAAGAAACGCAATATCACCAAAAACAAGGTCTATGGTGAATTAGCACTGGCGCAGCGTGTTTTACGTGATTTTGTTAGAGCTTCCCTCGATCGCATTCGGGTTGATTCCCGCCAGACATTTATCCAATTGCAGGAATTTATTGATGAATATATCCCTGAAATGAACGCTAAACTGGAACATTATCAGGGAAACCAGCCGATATTTGATCTGTACGATGTGGAAAATGAAATCCAACGGGCGCTGGAACGTAAGGTTGAATTAAAGTCAGGCGGTTATCTGATCATTGATCAGACAGAAGCCATGACAACAATTGATATTAATACGGGAGCTTTTGTTGGGCATCGCAACTTAGATGAGACTATCTTTAATACTAATATCGAAGCAACACAGGCCATTGCCCGACAATTAAGGCTCCGTAATTTGGGCGGTATCATTATCATTGATTTTATTGACATGGGTAATGAAGAGCACCGGCGCCGTGTATTAGCTTCCCTGGAACAAGCACTAAGCAAAGATAGGGTGAAAACCACCATCAATGGTTTTTCACAATTGGGTTTGGTTGAGATGACGCGCAAACGTACACGGGAAAGTATCGAACATATCTTGTGTGATAATTGTCCAACGTGTCAGGGACGTGGCACGGTAAAATCCGTCGAAACCGTCTGTTATGAAATCTTGCGTGAAATTGTACGCGTCAACCGTGCAATTGATGCTGCGCGTTTTCTGGTTTATGCCTCACCAGCCGTCAGTGAAGCCCTAAAAGGGGATGAGTCCCACGCATTGGCTGAGGTGGAAATTTTTGTCGGTAAACAGGTCAAAGTGCAGACAGAACAGCGTTACAGCCAGGAGCAATTTGACGTTATCATGATGTAACACCATCAGTTCATTTGTAAGAACGAGTCTGTAGAAGAAGGTTACAAAAACTAGCTTGCAGAGAAATAGCGCTGGCAACCAAGGAGAAATGCGTGAAGCGACTGCCGGGGATACTATTAGCGACAGCCGCAATAGCCATTATCATTGTGGCTTTGCTTGTCAGCGGGTTGCGTTTCTTCCTGCCACACATCAATGAATATCGTCAGCAATTAGTCGAAAAAATTGCTGACGTGACAAACATTCCTGTCAATATTGGCTACATAACAGGTCACTGGGAACCTTTTGGCCCTAGTCTGGAAATCCATGATATCAGCGCGAAAACGGCAGATGTCGATATCCATGCCCAAAAGGTCATACTTTCTTTGGATGTCTGGCGCTCATTGTTACAACGGCGCTGGCATTTTCGTGATCTGTCCTTTTACCAGCTTCAGGTAAATTACGATAAAGCGCTGTTTGGCGCAGAGGGCGAAAACAGATTTTCTCAGCCGGATAGCCTCTCTACCCTGTTTCTTGAGCGATTCAATCATTTTGATTTGCATGACAGCCGCTTGACCTTTTTGACGCCATCGGGTGAAAAAGCCGATTTGCTATTACCGCAGCTAACCTGGCTGAATCAAGATAACCGCCATCGGGCACAAGGCAGCGTAAGCCTCTCTTCGCTTAATGGGCAAGAAGGTATTGTCCAGGTGAAACTTGACCTGAAAGATAGCGCTGGGATCCTGGATAATGGCACCGTTTATTTGCAGGCCGATGATATCGACATGCGACTGTGGTTAAGCCGTTGGTTAAGGGACAACACAGGATTGGATAATGCTCATTTCAGTCTGGCTAGTTGGATTACCTTGCAAAATGGGCGGATTGAAAGTGGACGTTTGCAGCTCAGGCATGGTGGCGCCAATTGGCATGTCGAAAATGAAAACCATCGGCTTGAAGTGCGTGACTTTCTGGTGCAGATGCGTCGCCAGGGTGAAGGGTGGTTGTTTGACGTGCCAAATCTGGCAAGCCTGAAAACTGACGAACAACAGTGGCCTGAAGGGAAGCTCGCAACACTGTATGTTAAGCAGTCACAGCAATATCAGGGTAATGATCACTGGCGTATTCGTGCTGAAAATATCCAGCTTGAATATTTAAACGGGATATTACCGATACTCTCTTTTGTGACACCGGATATCGTCAAGGATTGGCAGCACCGCCAGCCAAAAGGGGTGATTGACAATTTTGCCCTCGATATCACACCAGCACTTCCCGATGATATGGGAATTCGCCTGAAATGGCAGGATGTCAGCTGGTTACGTTGGAAGGAACTGCCTTCAGTTAACCATTTTAGTGGCAACTTAGCGGGAAATAAGCATTGGGGAAAGCTCAATATTGCACTGAAAAACAGCACTATTGATTATGGCAATATGTTTCAGGCTCCGCTTGAGATTACCCGCAGCGAAGGGCAGGTATTCTGGAAAAATGGTCAAAATGGCATGGAAGTATGGAGCCAGGGGCTGGATTTGCAGGCCAAATCGCTATGGCTTAATGGAAATTTCCATTATCTAAAACCTCACAGTAAACCACCTGTTTTAGCCATGTTAGCGGGGATTCGAGCTAATGACCTGGGTGAAGCTTGGCGCTATTTTCCCAAGCCACTGATGGGTGAATCTCTGACAGACTATTTGACCGCCTCCTTGATTAAGGGCAAGGTCGATAATGCAACCCTGATTTTTCATGGTGATCCTCATGACTTTCCGTTTAAGCAAAACAACGGTCAATTTCAGGTAGTTGTGCCACTGCGCCATGCCACCTTTCAATACCAGCCCGATTGGCCAGCGCTGTTTGATTTGAATATCGATTTGAACTTCCAGAACAATGGATTGTGGATGCTGGCACAGAAAGCGCATTTGGGAAAAGTGGAGGCGACTCACGTTTCGGCAGTGATCCCGGATTACGGTAAGCATAAGCTGTTGATTGATGCGGCACTCTCTGGGGATGGGAAGAGTATTCATGATTATTTCAACCATAGCCCGATGGCAGGCACGATTGGCAGCGCACTAGAGAACTTACAGCTAAGTGGTCGGGTGGATGGAAAACTCCATATGGATATTCCCTTGCAGCGTGGGAAAGTTACAGCGAGCGGGGAAGTGGCGCTGAAAGATACTCATCTGTTCATTAAGCCATTGAATAGCGAAATGGCGCATCTCAACGGCAAATTCCGCTTTGACAATGGTAAGTTAAAAAGTGAGACATTAACTGCTCATTGGTTAGGAAATCCCTTATCCCTACAGTTTTCCACCCAAGACTTGCCAAAACATTATCAGGTTGATGTGAAACTGGATTCACATTGGGCGGCGAAGGCATTACCGGAACTTCCAGCGGAGATTCGCAACAAGATCTCTGGAGCGCTGAATTGGCAGGGAAATGTCAATGTTACGATACCTTCTGGTGAGACAAAAAGTGACGTGAAATACCGTGTGGCAGTTAATGCAGATTTGTCACATTTGCATAGCCAATTACCCATATTGGACACAGAATCTCTGCGGGAATGGGATAAAGTTAACCTCCATGCTGAAGGTGATATGGACCAGCTCCAGATCAAAGGGTTACTGGGCAAGCGATATGCTTTCAACACCCAGTGGAGGCTGGAAGAAGCCCATACCAAATTGCAGCGAGGTATTTTTCAGACCGATAATATAGGTATTCCTGCTCTGCCGAAAAAATCATTGCTGGCCTTAAAATTGCCTGCCATTGATGGTGAAAAATTATTGGCGTTGCTTGAACTTCTGCATTGGCAGCCCTCGAAAGATAACGGTTCGCTATGGCCAAGCCTATTTGAAATTTCATTGCCAGCGCTGGATCTTGCTGGACAGCGCTGGAATCAACTTATATTCAATGTCGTGCAACAAAACGGTGCAGTAAACGTGAGTGCACAAGGGAAAGAAATTAATGGCAACCTTCTGATTGCAAAGCATAAGCCTATGCAGGCATCAATCAATTACCTTTATTATGATCCTTTGTTTGCGACAGATTCATCGGTTGATGGTAAAAGGTTAATGTCAGATAAGGCGCCAGCGCCTCATTATGCTTTGAACAATTGGCCTGCATTGGATGTTAAATGCGCAGAATGCTGGGTGGGTGGATTAAAACTTGGCAAAATATCTGGATCGATCAGGCCAGAAGGTGATTCCCTGATTTTGTCCAATGGGCAAATGGAGAACAGTGCTGGAAACCTGACATTATCTGGGCGTTGGTATGAAAACCATACCGGAAGTTATAGTCATATCAAAGGGCAGTTATCAGGAGAAAAATTCGATGATATGGCCGCTTATTTGGGCTTTATCGTTCCGATTGTAGATGCGCCTTTCAAATTTGATTTCAATTTGAATTGGCAAAATGTCCCGTGGCAGCCAGATCTCAAAACGCTGAATGGCACGCTGACTGGCGACATGAAAAAAGGGGCCATCGCCAAATTAGGCGGCGGCAGAGCAGGGCAATTACTAAGACTCATCAGTTTTGATGCGTTGTTGCGTAAATTACAATTGGATTTTAGTGACACATTCAGTAATGATTTCAACTTTGATTCCATTCGTGGTGACGCGACGCTAAAAAATGGCGTCATATATACCGATAACTTTCTTATCGATGGATTGGCAGCAGACATCAATGCGACAGGGCGGACGGATTTAGTTCATCGTCAGATCAATATGGCACTGGTCATTACGCCAGAAATTTCGACAACGGTGGGAGTTGCAACGGCCTTTGCCGTCAATCCTGTGGCGGGCGCGGCAATTTTTGCCGCAACAAAAGCACTAAGGCCCCTATGGAGTAAGATATCGGTGATTCGCTATCGGTTAACGGGCAGCCTCGAACAACCTAAAATTGATGAAGTTATACGTCAGCTTAAGGAGAATAAAGGGCCATGAAAAACGCCAATGTTGCACTTTTACAATTATGCAGTGGTACGAACGTCAAACACAATTTAGCGCAAATTGAACAGCAGATCAGGCAAGTACCAGAGACAGTAAAACTGGTACTGACACCAGAAAATGCCCTGTTATTCGCTGATGCTGATACCTACCGCGCACATGCAGAAACGCAGGGATGTGGGCCATTACAGCAGGCCGTGAGCGAACTGGCACAACGTTACGGTGTTTGGCTGCTGATTGGTTCTATGCCGCTTATCAGTCGGGAAGATCCTACTCGTATCACAAGCAGTAGTTTGCTGTTTGATGATCAAGGTGAAATTCGGGCACGTTACGACAAAATCCACATGTTTGATGTCAATATCAACGATGAACATGGTGCCTATAATGAATCCACTATTTATCAGCGTGGGGAGCATATTACCGTTGTTGATACACCTGTTGGTCGCTTGGGAATGACTATCTGTTATGATCTGCGTTTTCCAGGACTTTTTCAGGCATTACGTGAACAGGGTGCAGAGCTTATTTCCGTCCCTGCTGCTTTCACCCGCTTGACGGGTAAAGCACATTGGGAACCCTTGCTGAGAGCCCGTGCTATCGAGAATCAATGTATTATTTTGGCACCCGCACAGGTTGGTGTACATGGCACTCGCAGGACGTGGGGACATACCATGGCGATCAGTGGCTGGGGAGAGATTATCAAGAAAAATCCTCTGACTGTCAGCGCGTTACAGCTTAATATCCGTCGGGATAGTTTGACTCACATGCGTGAGCAGATAAAAGTGGTGAAACACAATCGCTTCCGTCCACAACTGACTTCTTTGATAAAAAAGAATACAAACTAAGATAAAAGAGTAATTAATATGAGTTTAACTTATGTCAGTGAACATTTACTGGCTGCTAATAATTTGAATCATCAAGACTTATTTTCGGTATTGGGGCAATTGGCTGAGCGTCGTCTGGACTATGCTGATCTCTATTTCCAATCCAGTTATCACGAAACATGGGTATTGGAAGACCGCATCATCAAAGAAGGCTCCTATAATATTGATCAAGGCGTGGGCGTTCGTGCGATCAGTGGAGAAAAAACGGGTTTTGCTTACGCAGATCAAATCACATTGAATGCGTTACAGCAAAGCGCTCAGGCTGCGCGCAGTATCGTGCGGGAAGCAGGTAATGGTATTTCGCACACGTTAGGTGCAGTGACGCATAAGGCACTTTATCCAACAATTGATCCTTTGCAGAGCATGAGTCGGGAAGAAAAAATTGCTTTGTTGCATCGCGTTGATCAAATTGCACGGGCGGAAGATCCCCGTGTACAAGAAGTCAATGCCAGCCTGACCGGTGTTTATGAACAAGTGTTGGTGGCGGCGACAGACGGTACATTGGCAGCAGATATTCGCCCATTGGTACGTCTTTCTGTCAGTGTTTTGGTGGAAGAAGACGGTAAGCGTGAGCGTGGCGGCAGTGGTGGTGGTGCTCGTTATGGTTACGAATATTTCCTGCGTACCGAAGATGGTCAGATTCTGGCAGAGCAATTTGCGCGTGAAGCGGTTCGCATGGCACTGATCAACTTGTCAGCGGTTGCCGCGCCTGCGGGCACTATGCCAGTTGTATTGGGTGCTGGATGGCCGGGAGTTCTGTTGCATGAAGCGGTGGGGCACGGTCTGGAAGGGGACTTTAACCGCCGCGGAACTTCTGTTTTCTCTGGTCAGATTGGGCAAAAAGTGGCTTCAGAACTCTGTACCGTAGTGGATGACGGGACACTTGAAGGGCGCCGTGGTTCATTGGCGATAGATGATGAAGGCGTTCCAGGGCAATACAATGTCTTGATCGAAAATGGCATTTTGAAAGGCTACATGCAGGATAAACTCAACGCTCGCTTGATGGGAGTGGCTCCGACGGGTAACGGCCGCCGTGAATCTTATGCCCATTTGCCGATGCCTCGTATGACTAATACCTACATGCTGGCGGGGAATTCCACACCAGAAGAAATTATCGCCAGTGTAGATCGTGGGCTATATGCACCGAATTTCGGTGGTGGTCAGGTGGATATCACATCGGGTAAATTTGTTTTCTCAACTTCTGAAGCTTATTTGATTGAAAACGGCAAAATCACTAAGCCAGTAAAAGGGGCGACCTTGATTGGTTCGGGGATTGAAGCCATGCAGCAAATTTCAATGGTTGGCAATGATTTGGCTCTCGACAAAGGTGTAGGTGTTTGCGGTAAAGAAGGCCAAAGTGTACCAGTGGGTGTTGGTCAACCAACGTTGAAACTGGATAACTTGACTGTAGGTGGAACAGCCTGATCATTTTCTTGAGTATTAGAACGAATGGCTTGAGGTCATCATGAAAAAGAGCATCCTGGCGGCGGTACTATTGGCTCTGGCTGTCATGTATACCGCCTTTGCCAACTCAGAGGAAGAACAGATTGATGTTCTGACTGAACAAAACCGTGTTGCGGACTATCTGCGCCAGCATCACACATTGCCAGACTATTACATTACGAAGAAGCAAGCCCGTCGCCTTGGCTGGAACGCTCGTGCAGGTAATTTATGTGAAGTATTGCCGGGCAAAGCGATTGGTGGTGATAAATTTTCCAACCGTGAGCATAAATTACCGACAAAATCCGGCCGCCACTGGTTTGAAGCGGATGTCAATTATCGGTGTGGGCACAGAGGAAGTGACAGGTTACTTTATTCTAACGATGGCTTTATTTATCTAACGGTTGATCACTACAACAGTTTTACCAGACTGGAGTAATGGCATGAAAAAGGTGGAATTCGACTTTAGCCAACTCCCTGATTTGAGCGCTTTCTATGATGAATTCAAACAGCGCTTCGATCTTGGGGATGATTTTGGTAGCAACTTGGATGCACTGTGGGATGCAGTGACTGGCTATATTCAGTTACCCGTTGAGATTAATTTTATCCACGTGACTGGGCAAAAAAGAACGCGTTTTGCGGCGTTAATATTGTTATTAGAAGAAGCCGAAGAAGAGCTAGAAGGGGAATTGCGGTTTAATGTGATAGATTGAATTTTCTCTTCTGTTTGAGGTTCTTTAAGCCGCTTGCGTTGATGCAGGCGGCTTTTTTGCTTATTCATCATAGGGTAAACCTAAACCGGTAACAGGAATACCTTTGTAATTGTAGCCCCACAGCAACAATAGCTCTTTCACCATGATCGGTGGTGTCATTTAATAAAATGACGGCTTTGTTTGCTATATATTCCTTACCCTGTGCGTCGCGCGGGTAAGGAACTCCAGCATCTGAGACTCTCAGTATTATGAAAACCTATTTATACCAATCTAACTTCAAGATGCGTGTGATTTGCTCCCCGCTTCGCGGGGGAGCAAATCAGGTTTCATACAGTGTTGTAAATTGCAACTTGAAGTTTAATCCGTATAGATTCTGATGTTAAGATGAATAACTATTCCCATTGTGATGTATTATTTATTTTCCAATAATCAATAGAATCTCTGTTTAAATCTATTTTTCCATCTGGGTATTCAACCCTGGATGGTTCTTCGCCTTTTGGGATAATTATCTTAGGCATTTTAGTTTCATCTAATATGGGTTTATAGATGATTTTCCATTCGTTTCCATCCGTGAGTCTTAACCAAAAAGGAGTCATACCACCTTTTTCACCATATAACCCTACCTTATCAGGATTTGCGTGATGTTTTCTTAAAAAAGGATAAATTGTAGGATGATATTCAATAATATTTAATGCTTTTCTCATACCATATTGTGTTTCCTCTGCATTATTTATGCTGGCATATATACCTGTTCCATCATAAGATACTGCATCCTTTATCAAATGATTAACATTAGTATAACGAAGAGCCAATGAAATAGTATTGATTTTCCATTGACACCATCCACCTCCATGAAAAGGTATTTTTTCCTTAAAAAAACCGGTTATTGGATCAACTGAAATATTAATATTATTCCAGTGATGTTTGGATTCATGATAAAGTGTTCCACCAGCAGTATGATGAGTAGAGAGGCACTTAATTGATATATAATCACTTTTTAAACTCGGTTGTGTATTGGGGGGAACAATTCCTTCAACCGTGATCCATTTATTTTCTTGAGGAGGAGAAAATGGATATGATTTATTTTTGTAAGAACTCCAATGTTCTGAAATGGTGCTCGAAAAAAAATCACACCCTGTTAAACACACAGTTAGTGATAATAATGCTAACGGCATAAATTTTATTGTCATATCTATGATTCCTTACTATTTTTTATCTCTTCTCATAATAACGTTGCAAGGCAATTGAACCTATTTTATCATTTCGAGTAACTTCTAGTGTACTTGCCAGTTGATTATCTATCTCCATTAAAAAATAGTATTTTCTAACCTTCTTTCTATCCAGGATTGCCCGAATGGAGGCTGGTTCACTTTCTAAAAACGATAAGTCTTCATTAGGTTTTTGGGATTTTTTATCTGGGGAAAGCGCACACAGCTCTCTTAGTCTCTGATCAATATAACGTGAGTATAAGGTACTACTATGATCTAAAGCCCCTAACCCTCCTTTATCAGTAGAATTTTCATTATTATATGGGTATAGAGAACTTATTTCTTGCTGCCTGAACTGATCTATCTTTGACTGTGCTTGTTGCTCGATAAATTCGACAGTATCTTTTTGAGTTTTTTTATTTAATGAAGGTAGTAAATACAGTTATACTTAATGATGTTCCAATAGCAGTATCAAATGTTGGAGGTTTTTTCATTTTGGATAATTCATCCTGAGCATCTTTATAAACGCTAGTAATGTGATCTGGGATTGAGATTTTAAATAGGTGATATCTCAATCCCAAACTTCATTTTGCGCCAACGAATTAAAATTCCGATTAGAGAGATTACAGGTCGTTGATAGCGCTTTACCTTTGCGAGAAGTTCGGTAGTTCTTTCGATAAGTATAACCGCCTATAGCCATAATCACTTTCCCACCGTGATCGGTTGTGTCGTTTAATAAAATAACGGCTTTGTTTGCTAGTTTTAACCTTATTACCTGAAAAATTTGGTTATTAGTAATTGATATCAGTTCCAACATCAGAAACTCTAAATAATTCATATTGGTTTCTGATGTTGAAATAACTTCACAGTGATCGTTTACCACTTTCCGTAGGGGTACTTTTTCCCTTTGATAAAGTCTTTGATATATTTTGGATATTCGCTATAACCATTCAGAACTTTTGTTTTTCCTTGACATACCGTCATTTTATCGCCGAAAACTGATTCACCTGTGGCAATTAAGATATTGTCACCGTTATTTTTATCAATACCTCTTAGCCAAGCGCGGGCTGTTCCACTAGGTGCTAGACCGATAAAGATAACTTTTCGGTAGTCAGGTGGCTGTTTTTCATATCCGGGGTAGAAAGCAGGTTCACGCATCAGTTCCCTTATCTCCGGTGTAAATTCAAACAACGTTTGATAGGATTTTTTATCAATCACTGAATCCCAACAAATCATCATCCGAAGTGGTAAGGCTTCACCATGATTTTTAACACTACTACCTGCTCCCCCGCCTAATTTCTGACTCCAGTTAGCCAAACTCTGAATACTCGATTGGGCTCCATCATTCATAAATTTTTGCACAATATAATTATCTTCATCCTGAAACTGAACAAAACTAACACTGGCAGGGAAATATTTCGGTGTATAAATTTGAAACCACCATTTATCGTAAGGCAGCGGTTTACTGTGGCGCACAATAGGCTTGTAAGTCACAACCCGTTTTCCGGGCGGGTAGGACTGACAAGCAGTTAATCCCAGAGCCATACCTAATCCTAGTAACAAGGCTAATGTTTTTTTGTTTCTCATTATGAAATTTCCTTACCAGCCATATCAAATATGGCTCGGTGCCATTTTGCACAAGGGCGGTTCACAAAACTGATTAACTCTACGGCATTCACTCCACCCTGAATTTGCTCCTCTTTTATAACCACGCTATTCCAGTGGGATGAGCAATGGACGTATTTAGTCTGGATCAAGGCTAACTCTTCTTCGTTAAAAGGAATAAATGGCTGGCCTTGTCGAACAGCTCGTCCTTGATTAAGCGCTTTCTCTACCAGTGGTGTAAGTTCTGGGCAGAGTTGGTAATCTTTATCATCAGCATTAGGCTTGCCAAAGATTACACCAGCTTCTTGTGCCGCATCCTTCATCACCAACATGACTACTTTAGACCAGTCATTGGTGATTTCCCGATAGAGCACCGCCGCGACTGCCACTTGTTTTTGAAAACGTTCTAGGTCATTACGGGGGTAAAACTGGTTATTTTGCCATGTTTCTACTTTTACCTCGTTGTTGTGAAGTAATGGTGCAATGGCAGGATAGTTCCTCATTTGAGATAATTCATCCTGTGCTTTTTTATATATCCAGGTAGTATTATTGGGGGTACTTTCATCTACTGTAAGGCTGCGTGGACGGGTGATGAATAATCGTTCTGTTTCAGTTGGGTTATAGCCACCACCAATATCTGAATGTGCCCCGGGGAATATAAGTTCAGGGTAATCAGGCTTGATGCTATTTAAAGAAAAATTATAGCGGCATTCATTCATCGCCGTAATCTGAAAGATATGTTCAGCAATGCCAGCAGGTAAACGAATATCAATATCGCCTGTATCGGCAGAGTGAGGATTCAGCCCATTACCTAATGTACCAATAGCTGCAACGGTATCAAAGATACCCAGAAAACGGTTTTTTCCGGTGGGGTATGAGGATTTACCCAGATAGTGGTGCTGGTTAAAGCTGTCTGCTAAGGCTTGTTCCAAAACAGGATCGTGATTAAAAACCCTGTTGGCAAAATGTCGAGCTGCCGCAGCTCCACGGCTAAATCCAATAATATCGAATTGCAGGCATTTGATATTCTCCCGAATACTTTTCAGTGATTCTGTTAGCTCAGTTTTTATTTTTTGTATGGCCATTTCGGTTTTGGCATGAACACCGGTTTCTCCTATTCCTAACCCATACCCCACCACACTGTCTGATTTTCCTGCCTGCGTACCAATTCCTTCGATATACACTTTGATCTGGTGAGAATTATCATCAATTTTCTCATTGATATATGTTTTGTGCAAAAAATGCACATTGGTATAGTAGCCATCATAACTGATACGTGAGGTATCACCGGGTAATCCAAATTGGTTAAAAGAACAACTCATCGACTGTTGATTGATATTGGTTGCTTCTGGAATACATAGAAGCCTCTCATTAATATTGTCGGTATTGTTCCCCGTTCCATCAAAAAAGACACCAATCGTTAAGGTAATACCGCTTTCTATCGCCTGAACTTCCAGTACATACCGCCGATTAAGGGGATGAGCGGTAAATCCTTTTAATGTCGAATCCTTAAAATGTTCAGATGTTTTTAATTCGTCTTCTTGCCAGCCTTTCACTTTTGGGTAGGCATCGCTGATCGCACCTAATGTGATATAACGATAGTCATGCTTGCTGTTGTAGCTATTTTCTCTTACCTGAAGATTTCCTATTTTTCCAGTGTCTGGACGAGCAGGGCATTGAACCACTTTATCAGCAAGAGGCTGTGCTGAAACAGAGAGTGTTACAGGCATAGGCGGAAGATCTTCTTCACGCAATATTCCTTTTCCATCCGTGGTACCCGCCCGCACAATGCTTTTGTTTCCCCGGCTTTTCAGCTTATAAGGTATCCCTATCAGTGGATTACCCTGCTCATCCACAAGCTGAAATTCAATCCAGTTTTTCAGTATATTCTGGCAATCAATACAATTCGTCGGATCTAACGGCTTCATTATTGCTTCCTTATATTTTATTTATCCGTCAATGCGTGCGTTGAGAGCAAGCTGTTGGTTATCGGTAATAAAATGATCAATTGTTAACTTGTCCAGTTTGCATTTTTCACCTCTCATCTGTTTCAGCCACGTTACAAGGCTGATCTGCAATTGCCCTGCTGGTTCATCCAGTTTCAATGCTAATTCAGGGTCTTCTTCCCAAAGTTGGCAACTTAACGCGTAAGCTAAATTCTTGAGAGTCGTATTAGTTGAGTAACGGGCTTCAATCAGATGATCACCCAACACAAACAAATTCGTATTCAGTTCCTGAGGGCAATTTTCTGGCCGGTAATAGCAAACCGGGTCAGGCGTATCGATCATCAACTCGTTAACCGGTGTTAACAGCTTACGCCAGTCACCAGGTTTCAGGGCTGGTAGCAGGGGAGTGAAAATACGGTTATCCATCAAACGCAAAATAACCACACGACCACGCAGCAGCACCTGTTGATGTAACCGCCAATGCTCTAGCTGAAATGACCACGGCAGTGTGCTGCGATAACCCCAGCCCCAACTGGCATCGCTGAGTTCGTGTTTATCGAGCAGCAGAGCCAGTTCTGGCAGGCTCTTGGCTTTGGGTTGGATCAGCCACGGGCTTTGTTCCAGCATGGCATTCATCGGGGTGCCGCTGTAGAGCGGAAATGCCTGCTCTGCCCAGCCGTTGAGGTAAAAAGTCTGGACAGGGTTCGGTTCCGCCAGGCTGTTGACCAAAAAATAACAATCCCCTCTGTCCTGATGTGATAGCCAGGTTTTCCAATCAGTTGGTTCCATCATGCTTATTCTGCTCCAGTGATAATCCAGTTTTCTTCTTGCTGCGCAAGAATGGCGCAAGGCGGTTTAGCCGGAAACTCTACCATCGGCAATGGCGCCACACCTTCCGGTAATTGTAGTGCCAGCCCGCGTCCGCTGCCGGCTGAACCCTGCCCGACATTAATCGGTGAAGAGAGAATCCCGCCCGGCGTAACTTTCAGAAAACTGCCGCCCACTTTCAGTGTGATTTCTGCTGCCGCCTCCAGTACCACTTTGCCGCCGCTTTTCAGGTGAATTTCCTGCCCGCTGTCAATCACGGTGGCATCGCCGGTCTGGATATGCTGGCTGCCGGCAATCCGGTGCGAAACATCCCCTTCAGTCGTGACTTTGCGTGAACCGGCAACCTGGTTATGGTCATCGGCGCGAATATCGTGGTAACGGTTGTTATCGATACGGCTCTTCTGGTCATGTTTGATATGCCAGTACGCATCATTTTCGATATGCGCCGTAAAATCTTTCTGTCCGTGAAAATAGATTTCTTCACTGCCTTTGGCATCCTCAAAGCGCAGTTCGTTAAAGCCTTTACCTTTGTGGGTTTTGGTCTTGAACGTAGTTCGGGTTTTGGCTGCCGGCAAATCCAGCGGCGGACGGTTCAGGCCGTTGTAAACACAACCGGTGACAATCGGACGGTCAATATCACCGTTCAGGTAAGAGATAATCACTTCCTGCCCGATGCGCGGTATCGCCATAAAGCCAAAACCGTTGCCATTCCAGCCCTGTGCCACCCGTACCCAGCACGAAGCGCTGTCATCCGGCTGGTCATAGCGGTTCCAGTGGAAATGCACTTTAATTGCGCCGTCTTTATTGACGAAAATTTCTTCCCCTTCCGGGCCAACGACTATCGCCGTTTCATCACCATCGGCTAAGGGTTTGTAGTGGAACGGCGGACGCCAGTCGGCAAGACCATCAATAAAGCTAAAGGTATTGCTGAGTGTCGTACCCTGCCCGCTGTTATCGCCCAGCGCTTGTGGGCAATGCCCGCGATGGCTGATGGTGACGATTTGCCAGCGGGCGTTGAACGGTTTGTGTGGGTGATTTTTTATCTCGAAGATTTTTCCCGGCATCAGTTTGATGCAGTTACTGTTGCCGCTGCCGGTCTGTTTCTGGTTATCCAGTGCTTCTTGCCGGTATTTTAAAAACGGTTTGGCGGCCGCATCTTTCTGAAAGCGCCCGTAACTCTCAAACACGGTGTAAGGGGTCTGGCTACCGAAATCGCGGAAACCTTCACTGCTTTGCATATGGGAGAGGTGATAGCGTGGGTTCTCCGGGTTGAAATCTTTGTGCAGGCTGCGCTGCGGGCTCATGCCGACGCCCAACTGCACCTGATAAATCGTATCGATTCCGTGTGCCGTTTCCGGCTGGGGCTGGTATTGCAGTGGCAGACCGGCGGTCATGCCGAGATGGCTGTCGCTGAAAAACAGCGTTTCATCCTCAAACCAGAAACTGATACCTTCTTCGGCCGCTAACCGGCTGAAAAAAGCATAATCGGATTCGCGCTTCTGGGTCACATATTCCCGGTCCTGATGTGCATCGTAAAGTTTTGAATCGGCTTTTACCCGGTGTTTTTTCAGCAGGCTGTTTAATATCGCTGGGGCATTTTGCTGATGGTAAATCCGGCTGTCCTGATTCAGTGTCAACCGCCAGCAGGCAGGGCGAACTGTCATAGTATAAAGCGTCTTGTTACCATCGGTGCCTACCCAATTAGCGTGAGAGACAATCCCGGTGATTTTGCGCTGCTCTGTTTCACCATAAAAAACCTGCAACACCGCTTCCTGCATCAGCAGCGAAGCCAAATCAATTTCTGCCTGCGGCTTAAAGGGGTTCGCGTTACCGGCCCTGACCAATGTCAGGTTGAGGGTAAACAGCTCAGAGAGTTGTTCTTGCAAAGAAAAATCGCCGACCGCAAAGGTGTCTTCCGGCATACCCGCGATACGGCAGGTAAAACGTAATCCACTTTTCATTTTTATTCCTTATCGGTTATGACATGAATGCCTTACATAGCTGGGCGTAATCCATCGACGTGCCAGAACTGCCACAACACTTTACTGTTGTCCGGGGTAAAAATTTTCAGCATGACGAACGTGGACTGGCTGATAAAACAGGCCATCGCCTGATTGATTAACCGGCTGAAGCGGTACATCTCGCCGGGGTTGCGGTAACAATCGGGGTTCAGGGTGAGCGATAACACATACCCCCGAACCGGTTGCCCACGCCTTAAGCGGTCAGTCAGGCGCTCTTTTACCTGCACAATGCCGTCAATGTGTTGCTGGAACTGGCGGCTCAGCGGACGGTTGGTCTCGCTATGTGGGTCAAACAGACGGAGAAATTGTTTCAGGCTGTCGGTGGTAAATAACATCATCGGTGGGCTGGAGAGGCAGGAGAGCAGCGGCCAGCCGTTATTTTCCTGTAACAAGGGCGGATAATCGGCCATCACCGGAATAATATTCTGCACATCAAGATGAGATGGTGCACTTTCCGGTGTCACGGTAATTGCGCCCTGTTCCAGCGTCAGTGCCTGCTCATGGTAGCCGATGAAAGAGCACGAGACAGCAATCTCCGGCAGGTTGTTTGCCGGGTTGCCAGTCAAATCAAAAAAGCACAGCCGGTGCAGGGTTCTGCCCAGAAAATCAGACTCAGTCTGGAGCTGGTAGTAAAACGTGTCGGGCTGCGCATCGTCATCGAAAAAACGCCCAGCGGGAACAAACTGCTCAATCGGCAGCCAGTGATAAGGCGTGCCACGCTGCTCGCTGTCTTCGGGCTGCACCACCACCTGAACCGTCCGCAGCCGGTACAGGCACACCGATTCCCCCAAGGGCAGCGGATAGCGGTGATTACCGGCTTCCAACCGGACTGGTGGACTGGTCTGGTTTTCCAGATGAATCGCCGGAACACAACCCAACAAAAATGCCCCCTCGACATCATCCAGCGGCAATTCGCCCTCGAAACGCAAAATCAACTCAAACGTGCCATCATCATTCAGCGGGACTTTGGCGCAACTGTTGCTGATATCCAGCGTGACAAAGTTATAAAGCGCCGGCAACGCATAGTATTCCACCAACGGTTGCAGGCCGGAATAGGGACTTTTGGCGGTGGGCAGCAACGGTTCGTCAAGCAGGCCATGCCAGCCATAAGGGAAATGTTTAATTGTTCGCCGCTCGCCCTGTGTGTTCAGGCTGACATCACAGATATATTGATCCAGCCACAGGTTGAGCTGGGCGGCGCGCTTCGTATCGGTGCCAAGGAAAAAAGATAAGGCTCCGCTTTGCCAGAAAGAAGACGCCGAACCGGTTTGGCATAGTGTCAGGATAATTTCACTGTGAGTGCCCGTTTTCCTGATGGCGCGTTCCTGCACAATCAATGGTTCAATATGCAAAGGACGGCAGGTTTTAAAGTCGAGTAATTGTCCGTTAAGGTTGGCAGTCACTAACGTCCCCTGTGGGATATCAGCCGTGCCCTGATGTTCATCATCCGCGGGCGTAAACTGCATTATCGTTGTCGGTGGGATTGGAGACAGGGCTAACGGCCAGATACGGGAGAGAAGACCGTGAACAATTTCGGGAAAATTATCCTCAAGCTTGTCCCGCAGGTTGGCAATCAAAAACGCAAAGGCTTCAAAAACCCGTTGAATATCGGGATCATGAGAGGAAACCAAAAATTCAGCCAGATGCGGCGACTCTTTCGCGATGTACTCAGCCAGCTCTCGCAGGTAAGCGCGCTCTTTTAGATAGAGAGATTCCTTGTCATTTTTCATTGAATTTAACTTATGTTTTATCAATAGGGTTTCGGTGTCATGCTGAATATCAGTGAGATAAAATGCGAAAACGATCAGCAAAGCACGTTTATTGTACATGCTTATAGGTCAAATTAATTAACCAATTAGATTCAATTTTCAGCTGGTTTTGGCGAAATATGGGGATGTCGGCCGTTTTTGATAAGAAATTTAGATAAAAATAAGGGCAGCATTCCATTGCCGTACTGTATTGAATTGCGATTATGATCTTTCCCATTGGGGACTGAATAAAGCCGGAAATGACCGCCAATTCTTAATGAAATGGCGGTGAAGGTGGATTAAGCGGATTCCGATAACTCTTTCAAATATTGGAAAATTTGACGGTAGGATTTGGGTGGCTTGTTAGCTGCCTTTTCCTTTTTCGCGTTACGAACCAATGTGCGAAGTTGCTGGCGATCAGTATGTGGATACAATGTGATGACTTCTTCAAAGGCATCATCATTTTCAAGCAATTTGTCACGTAGTTCTTCCAGTTTATGTAAAACAATGACTTGCTGGTTGTGACGGTTTTTCAGTTTATCCAACGCCGTGGTAATTGGCTCAGGATCACGGGCACGCAACAGTTTGCCAATGAGCTGCAATTGACGGCGACGTCCTTCACGCTTGATTTTCTGTGCCAACTCAATGGCTGCCCGCAAATCTTCATCCAGTGGAATGCGCTCCAGTTGGCTTTTACTCAGTTCAACCAGTTCTGTGCCCAACTTTTTCAGAATTTCTGCATCTCGCTTGATTTCACTTTTACTGACCCAGATTATCTCTTCTTCTTCCTCTTCAGCAGGATAATTGTCGAGCCAATCTTCAGGCTGCTTTGCCATAATTGTTTTCCTTCTAAAAAGGCCGGATAAGGTACGTTTTGGAGCATGACCTATCGTCCGGTGGGTGTTAACATCCTAATATTGTGTATTGTAACTGGGAAAATTGCCGGATTACCACTCGACATTCGTGTCATGAACCGGAAACAGGCATTTTTTCTGACGAATTCTCTCTTTAATTCAATGGATTACGTTAATTAATGATAGTCACCAATCAACAAATCGCACAGCAGCGTAAACTGCTGGAAGATGCGGTTGCCCATGCGCTGGAATTGGCTAAATCCGGTTGTGATGCTGCGGAAGTCGCGGTCAATAAAACGACGGGAATTAGCGTCAGTACCCGTTTTAGTGAAGTCGAAAATGTTGAGTTTAACAGTGACGGCGCATTGGGGATCACGGTTTACCACCAGCAGCGCAAAGGTAGCGCTTCATCAACAGATCTCAGCCCAGAGGCGATTGCGCGTACTGTGCAGGCTGCCATTGATATTGCGCGTTATACCTCGCCTGATCCTTATGCTGGCCCGGCCGATAAAGCGTTATTGGCATTTGAAGCGCCTGAATTAGATCTTTTCCATCCCGCAGATTTAGATGCAGATAAAGCCATTGAGTTGGCAGCCCGCGCTGAACAAGCGTCATTGCAGGCAGATGGGCGCATTACTAATACGGAAGGCGGAAGTTTCAACAGCCATTATGGTATCCGGGTATTTGGTAATAGCCACGGTATGCTGCAAAGCTACTGCTCAAGTCGTCATTCTATGTCAAGCTGTGTGATTGCCGAGCAAGATGGCAATATGGAACGCGATTATGCTTATACTGTGAGTCGCCATTTTGACGAGTTGGAATCGCCTGAATGGGTGGGGCAAGAGTGCGCGCGTCGTACGCTTTCTCGTCTGGGGGCGCGTAAGTTACCAACCATGAAAGCGCCAGTGATCTTTGCTGCGGAGGTGGCTACGGGGTTGTTCGGTCATTTGGTTGGCGCAATCAGCGGTAGCAGCATTTATCGTAAATCTTCTTTCTTGTTGGATAGCCTGGGTAAACCGATTTTGCCTTCATGGCTGACGATTGAAGAACAGCCGCATTTATTGCGTGGGTTAGCTTCAACGCCATTTGACAGCGAAGGTGTGCGTACGATACCACGTGATATTGTTAAAGAGGGTGTTTTGCAGACTTGGTTACTGACTTCCTATTCTGCCCGTAAGTTGGGAATGGTGAACACGGGCCATGCAGGAGGAATTCATAACTGGCGTATTGCAGGCCAGGGGCTGGACTTTGCTGGCTTGTTGCGTGAAATGGGCACTGGCCTGATTGTCACTGAACTGATGGGACAGGGCGTTAGCGCGGTGACGGGGGATTATTCTCGCGGCGCATCCGGCTTTTGGGTTGAGAATGGTGAGATTCAATATCCTGTCAGTGAGATCACCATTGCAGGCAATTTGAAAGATATGTGGGCGAATATGGTAACAATTGGTAATGATATCGAAACACGTAGCAATATTCAGTGTGGTTCGGTGTTGCTGCCGGAAATGAGTATCGCCGGTCAATAGGGATACTCAATTAACAGCAGCCAGTTCGGCATCACTGAGCTGGCTGGAAATTAGCGGTGATATTCACCCGCGGCTTCTGGCTGATAAAGTATTTCTAATACTTTTATGCGGGTTGTTTCACCGTTTGGCAATGTCCATGTGATTTCATCATTCACCCGTAAACCCAGAAGAGCAGCACCCAAAGGCGCCATAACGGACAGATGTTTGGTGCTGTCTTGCAGGGAAGCAGGGTAGACCAGCGTACGAACACGCTCTTCATTACTGCCCTGATCAATAAAGCGAACTTCACTGTTCATGGTGACAACATCGGCTGGGATATCTACCGGTGCCACTATTTCTGCCCTATCCAACTCTTCGTTCAAGGCCTCTGCGATGCGGGTATTGGCAAAAGCAGGTTGTTCCAACAAGGAATCTAAACGTTCGGCATCCAATTCATTGATAATGATTTTAGGTTTTTTCATACCACACTCCAAATTAGGCTCAATACAAAATAACACCCCACATCGCAAGGAGGGGGGTGTTATTTTCAAAGTAATTAAAATGATATTAGGCTGTTCTGCCGCGAAAATAAAGAGATCATGATCACGAACTGTTTTGCATTGCTAATGAAACAAAGCCTATTCGTAATGGAAAAAAGAACAGTCTGCCACCATTTTGATCCACAGATTATAAGCCGGTGGTTACGATACGTGGGTTGGTTTCACCCCAAATGGAAGAAAGCTCAACAACATGCATTCCTCCCCATTTTTGGATATCAGACTGAGTGATTTCGTCGTTACCTTGTTTACCAAAAATGACCACTTCATCGCCGCTATTCACTTCTGGCAAGTCAGTCACATCGACCATCACGGTGTTCATGGACACGCTACCGACAACAGGGGCACGGTGACCATTGATCAGAACGTAAGCTTTGTTTGACAGGGCAGAACTAAAGCCATCAGAGAAACCGACCGGCAAGTTAGCGAGTTTGGAATCGCGTTTCAGGATGAAAGTGTTGTCGTAACCGACACCATTACCTTTAGGATATGTTTTAACAGAAGCAACGCGGGTTTTCATTTGAATCAATGGCTTGAATTCTGGGTGGCTGGTGGTCAGAATGCCGTACAGCGCACTGCCAACGCGTGCCATGTCGAACTGCGCTTCAGGAATGCTGAGTGATGCAAAAGAGCTTGATGCGTGCAGTGTGATTTCGTCTCTGTTCAGATTTGCTGTTTTGATCAGCCAGGAAGTTTGTTCTTTGAAGTTTTTAATGCTGTCACGGATTGCATCCAGATCGGTGAATGCATGGTGGCTCATCATACCAACCAGTTTCAGATTAGATAACTGAGCGATTTTCAAGGCGTCTTGTTTGCCCTGCTCAGTTTTCATTTCCAAACCGTTGCGGCTCATAAGACCTGTGTTCAGCATCAGGTGAACGCGAATGGCTTTGCCATGTTTTTGTGACAGAGCATCAATCGCTTGGGCGTGTTCCAAATCGCCGATCATTTCTTCCATGTCATAGCCCAATGTGCTTTCGATTTCAGTGATGTCAGCCGTGCGGACACGTATCAGTTGCCCTTTAAAGCCGCTTTCACGCACGATGCGGGCTTCTTCATTACTGGTGATCCCTACACAAGGCACGCCAGTTTTGATGATGGAGGGCATCAGCAGATCAATACCATGACCGTAAGCATCGCCTTTCAAAACCGCGCACATTTTGGTGCCTTTATTCAGTTTCTTTTGCAGCGTGTGAATATTATTTTCGAAAGTCGTGGTATTGATTTCAACCCAAGCGTTATTGGTTGCTGCGATGCTTTCTGCATGGGTGTTATCTAAAGAGAGCACAGGCGCAGCTTGGGAAATACCTTGAGACAGACTCAAACCAAGAAGAATTGCCAGTGTGGTTTTATTAAAACGCATGAAGTAAATCTCCATTTTAGGAACTGTATGCATAATGTTCTTCGTGTAATTGCGTTTTAATAATAAGTTTTTTCTAATTTAATTTCACATGGTTAACTTATTGAAAGCTAACATTTATTATCTATATTACACTATTTATAAATAATTAGATTAATTAACTAAGTTAATAACCAAAACGTCTTGTTTTTACTCTTTGTGAGAATTTAACGAATAGTTTATATTAATGATTTTTTACCTTTGGTCAGTTTTAATCACTGAGTTTGCATTTACCTTGGCAAGCAGGGCGGGATTCCACTTTGTATTTAATTCAATCAAAGATAAGCTGACTACGGAATTCTGCTGACCACGTTGCTCTTCGACGTTTAGCCACTTGACTATCTTTTATACTGGTATTTTGTTTAATCACATTGAGTGCTATAC
>NZ_JADEUF010000250.1 GCF_015163655.1 Xenorhabdus griffiniae
ATATTGGATATAACAGAGCGTATATCTTCAAAAAATAAAGTATATATTATAGATAACAATAAAGAAGACTTGAATCTCTCTCCTCTTATCATAAGCGAGGATAATAGCAGTCTTTTGGTAGATCCTAATTCGAATGTCTTTAACGTTTTAATTCAGAATTATCCTGGTGCTAAGAGAAATGATACAATACTGTTTTTCATTAACAAACAATATGTGCAAAAATCATTTCTTGTTCAAGAGGTTAATGAATTAGGCAATAATAGCTATGTGATATTCCCTTATAATATTCTTAGAGTGAATGAACTTGCTAATTTTTCTTATACTGTTGTGGACAGATTGAGAACAGTACGATCTTCATATCCACAGGGTATAATATATCCTGGAGGCGGGTATAATCAGCCAATTGACAATTTAACAAGAATATATGATGGTTGTATAGTTTACAATAGTTATGGTTATCATGATGATAAAAACATTATTCATGATACAATTCACGAAAAAGATATAGATAATAAATGTAATAATTCACATCATGAAGCGTTATTCGTTAAAATAATTGGAACGAGTGATTATAAAGATAAAACAAAAGTTCCACTTGGTGCTGAAGTGACATTAAACTTATATGTTAATAATTATCCCAATACCATTTACCAGTCTAAAGTAAAGATAATGCCAACTCAACCAGATAATGGTAATACAGCAACATTATTGTTTGGTATTCCTTTTAGTTATGTTAGCCATATAGAAAATGGAGATATTTATCTTGATTTTCAAGTTAATTATTATGGCGATATTTCTTATGGCAAGATTTGGCAAGCCAATGTTTATACAGTAAGGCCGGGAGGAGAAGTTAGCGGAGATGCTTGTCCTGACGGTAAAACTTGGTCTGGTATATACTAACTCTTCATCAAGAAAGAATTATAAAAGAGGTGAAATATGTTGGAAAGTGATAAAGATCTGATTTTGTCAAATGACGATTTAATTTTATCTGTTAAAAATGGAGCTGATGTTGCTATTGGTCAAAAATTTTACCTTGATATCGGAATACCAAAAGGAAAAATTTCTCAATCCCTTAATATAGGAATAAAGGATTCTAAGGGTTTTGAAAGTATAAAGATAATTAAAACAATTAATACCCAACAAAATCGTGAATCATATAACATGGTTCTTTCATGTACTGTTAAAGGAAGCGATTCAATAACAATGGGAGAAGAAATACATTTTACACTCACAGGTATTGATAAGGTAATAAAATATTATGCAAAGGATTTAGTTCAAAGCTCAATCCAATTGAAGAAAAATAAAAGTATTTGTGCAACACCAAATAACAACGATAT
>NZ_JADEUF010000251.1 GCF_015163655.1 Xenorhabdus griffiniae
AGAATTGAACAGAGACTAAGGTTTTCGGGAACATAAACAATACTGTTATATTCATAAGGCATCCACTCCATTGAAGCCATATCCTGACCATTTTTTAACAACCGGAGTTTAACCCAATGGGATCAAGCGTGAGATAACAACTGGCAACTGACACCCAATGGAGATGATTTTCAATTCTTAAAAAAGAAGAAAGCCAGAAGATCATAGGATCTTTCCGGCTTAATAAAAAATCAAATCTCTAACTTATATAAAACAGATAAAAACTCAGTGAATGAGTGGCTTATAAGATGAACATTACTCATATCAGGCAATTCGCCTTCATCTGCTTCAAATTCATGATCCCAGAAAAACACTCCAGAATTATCTTTTGACAAAGAAATTAATATCAAATTACCACCAGGATCATGAGCTATAGGTAAAAAATCAAGAGGAATTCTATCCTTATAGTCAAAAAAATAATTCCTGAGATTATGATGTTTCTCGGCTCCTAAACCAAGGAATCGATCAACAGATGAAGCATCCTCTTCATCATCATTTATAAAGGAAAAAGAATCAGGTTCAGGGTAACCCCCATTATATTTCTTCAGAAAATTACGATAGTCATTTGGAAGAGATTTGCCTATCTCACTTTCAAAATCAGCGACTAAAATTTCATCAATAGGTCCTTTAAAATCAATAATATTGGCAATCATAATTTATTTCCCCTTTGGACATTTTCTCGTTGCTACTCCACCTGTATGTTTCACTTTGCTATGTATATCTGTCGGAATTAGCTGCATATAACCTGAATCATGGTGATGATGCCACGTATATCCGGTTGGTCGAGGGTTATTTCTATTATATCCTGCGGCTGCATCTGCTCTAGAAAAATCAACATTTCGAGTTTTTCCAAGCTCAATCCTTACATTCTTAATAGAATATCGAGAAAAATCTGGGAATCCTGAATGAGTAAATGGTACACCATGAGGATATTTATTTCTTATTTCGACAGGTAACTCACTTGCAGGATATATTTTTCCTGCGTGCTTGCTATTAATTGGTAAGCGGCCTTTTACTGGCCTAACCATATTCCTATATGGATCAAGCTTAGATAATCCCAGCGGATCTATAAATCCCGTTGGATTTCCTACATAAGAATAATGATTTTCTCCTCCCAATAACCCTATGGGGTCCGGCGTTAAATAACACCCCGCCACCGGCGAATAATACCTAAACCGATTGCATATACCGGATCTTAAGAATTAAGCCTTTCAAAACACGCCTCCAATGTTTTGTTTTTACATGATTTTCTTTGCGGTGTTTTGAAAGCATTCCGGCATAAATATTCCC
>NZ_JADEUF010000252.1 GCF_015163655.1 Xenorhabdus griffiniae
TATAAAGCATATAAAAACCAGGTCATGCTCCCAATAGTTAGATTTATTACCTGAGATAGAATTCACGCTCAATAAACGTTCCTATCACTTTATCGTGCATCTCTTCGGATTTGGAGTTTTATTTAAGAAGAGAGGTTAATTACAATTTTTCTGGTGATCTTTTATTCATGCTGGAATAGATAAGGCTTACTGTTATATCCTGTTTAATTGATGCTATATGGAAATCGTGACACAAATCACTTGATTGTTACATGTCTTAATAGTAATTAATGAAATTATTCATGACGAATATTATGGAGAATTGAGGAATGATACATAAGAAATATAATCCCACTTGGGATGGCTATATGGGGGATGTTTTAAGGGGGAATGTGGGAATTAATCAGCTAAAGCCTCAACATGAATTTTTTGATGCTATTGGTCTAGAAAAAGTATTGAGGGATAATACCCAATATCACTTTGTTCTCACATTATCAGAAGCTCAAAGCATTATTGAGGATATCAGTCCCCGCCGTCCACAAAGTCCAAATCATGGAGAAGCATTTGCAAGAGGTATGGACGAAAAACACCTAAGTTATGAAGAAGCATTTGCAAGAGGTATGGACGCAGGAAACAAGAAAAAAAATCCTATGGCGCGTGTATTTTCTGTCACTGATCCCATATCTACCTACGCAGGAAATATCTATGATTCACGTGGATTCCATGATGTTGTTCGAGAATTTAAGAGCTTAGGCATTAAAGCGGCAGAACATGTAGGAAAAAATGGGGAAAGGTATATTCACATATCAGGGCATGCAGGTCTTCGGAGCCGTATCATGGGGACACGATATCGTGCCCAAAATCCCCAAATGCTTGGAATGGGAATTGGGCAGCAGGGTCTTAATGCAAGCGTTGTTCAAGGAGTTAGATTCTCCATCATTTTTTCTATTGGATATCGAGTAATAGAAAGTATTTTTAAGGATGAATATACGCTAGCCGATTTTCTTGGCAATGTAACCATGGATATGGCTAAAACTGCTATTATTGCTGCTTCCTCCTGGATTGTAGGATCACTTTTAACTGCCACTGCATTTTTAGGTGGAAGTATTATTGCCGTTGCTCTGATAGTTTTAGCTGTTGGAGTTCTAGCGGCTTATATTTTAGATACTCTTGATAAGCAATATGGGATAAGTGAAAAATTAATAGCACTTTTGAAAGAAGAAATGAAAAGAAAACCAAGAACACCGGAAGCGGATTTACAGCATTTTTTTAATGAATTAGGAAGGTTTAGGTGAATAGTAAATACTTCAAAGCATTAGGTGTGATAATATTATTA
>NZ_JADEUF010000253.1 GCF_015163655.1 Xenorhabdus griffiniae
GCTGCGGCTGGGCATGCGGGGTGAAAATGCCGACTTCAATCCGGGCTTACAATATGCCGGGCAATGGCTGGATGAAGAGAGCGGGTTAGTCTACAATCGGTTCAGGTATTACTCGCCAGTGGCGGGTTGCTATCTGACGCTGGACCCCATTGGGTTAGATGGAGGCGATAATCCTTATGCTTACGTTATAAATCCCACGAGTTGGATAGACCCATTAGGACTAAACTCCAAGAAATGTCAGTATGTTTATCGAGAATTAAGTATTGATGACAGAATTAGATATGATGCAGGTTTAAGTATACAGCCTAAAGGGCAGGGTGGATCAATCGTAGAACATGTTGATGGAAAAAATACAGGGTTTATTTCGGTTGCTGAAGAGCAGGCTGCAACGAAAAGATTTTCTTCTGGCAGTGGGCTGGCGCAAATTGATTTGAAGAAAGCAACGAAAAATGGAACAACGTATATTCCTCATAAAAATGTTATGCAAGCGGTTAATTCAAAAGGTTCACTACAAAATAGAAAAGATGCCAAAAGAGCAGTGGAAGGTTTATTTAAAGGTGAAATTCCTCATGACGCTATCAAAATTATAAAGTAGGAGAAAATATGCCAGTATTATCAGAGTATTCTAATGTAACAAATACTGTATTTAATGTTTTAGATAAGAAGGGGTTCAATATATGGTATGATGAAGAAGTAAACATGTACTGTGCCGAAAAAGATGGCTGGGACTTCATGGCAGACTCTCCTTGTGGACTGCTTGGTGTTATATCTATATATGAATTTAAACAACCAGCAGAGTATAAAGAATATTGGTGGCGTGATGAAGAAAAAGATTTATTGAATAATCTAAGCCATACACCGCCAGAATATACATCTGTTATATACAATAAGTAATGCTTAATTAAATTATAATTGTCCGGCTAATTAACTTGCCGGACAATTAATTACTCTGCTTTATCCTGCCTGATAATTTCCAATCAATTCCCGCATCCTGAGCTTAATCTCACTGAGCTGGTCTTGCTGGCGCTGGTACTGTTTTTTAATGGCATGGATGTCGTCGCTGTCAGAGATCAGCACTAGACAGCCCGCCATAAACGTAAGCGTCCGGTGATCTCACCTTGTTCCTTCCATCCGGCTCATGCACGCTACGGCTTCTTAATCTTTCATTTAGAGACGAAAGCGGGCTGGTCTACAATCGGTTTCATATACAGGATCTTAAGCATTAACTGTATATTTTAGATAGAAAAAAGGCTTCATTTATGATCTGATAATCGTCGCCAAACTAATACCAAAACCACGGATGAAGCCTGTG
>NZ_JADEUF010000255.1 GCF_015163655.1 Xenorhabdus griffiniae
AAATTGAAATAACTGGCAGCGTCCAAGATAAGAATGGGTTGTTTTGTGGTATAGTTGGTCGTTCCCCACTGGCTCGCCTTATGGTATGCGCTCCTTCCTGAACCAACAAATAACGCCCCCTCCCCATTGCAGGTCAGTGACAAATCTCGGCTGTAGGCGGTACTCCCGTCCATCCACAGATGATGTCCTATCCAGGCAGGCACCAACATCGGGCGTTGTATCCCCGCTGTGGGGATGATGTCACCCAGCTTTCTGTTGCTGACATCCAGACTTACGGGTTTGGTCAGCACACCAACGCCGGAGTTAAAGGTAATAACCCCGTCCTTGTTTCTAAGTTTAAGGCCATATCCCTTACCTTCGAGCCGCTCCTTAACGCCGATGTCAGAAAAAACCACAACCCGATACCACCCCGCCCTGTCACCGCCATCGTACCTGTTACAGCTGTAATAACCTTCTCGGTGAACCAACATGCACGCCGGGTCTTCATTGTAAAAAAACATCAGACAATTTCCGTAATTGAGTCTGGGATCTATTGACGCCGGGTTAAATCGCCCCTGTATATACACACGCGCTTTATGGGAAACATAACCAAATCCGGCAGGCGGAACGCTGGTATTAAAATTACTGTTGTTTAATATTTTTAATCCCGCCCTGCCACCCAACATCAGCGGGTACGCGATAATTTTTATCAGCTCCGTGAGCCAATTATCAAAAACATTCTGTAAACTCAGGCCATCGACGATGACGTTTTCCCCATTCTGAGAGAACCGAATTCGCTCAGAAAACCCCGTTAATCTGAATCCATTTCCTGAGCGATCTTGATGAAATTCTGTGAACCCAACGGGATAGACATGTGCCTGATAGCCCACCGGGATTTTGATTTGACACTCCCATTCATAATGCCGCCAGTCAGTCGGGCTTTGATGAATCCCCTGTGTATTTTTGGCGACATAATCAGTCCATACCAGGCTGGCAGGTGTTGTTTTCTCATTAAAAATAAAGCTGGTCCCATCGTGTGGATTGACAATTTTTAGCCCGTAACCACTCATAAGAATTCCCCCAGTTCAATGATTGCCCTGCCGTTGTTGTCAAACATATACCAGCCTGAATCTTTGATCTGCACCCGGTAACCATTTCCTGAACCGTTTATCTCAATGTATCCAGTTTTAGCGTCAATCCGAAAGCCCCGCTGATTGGGAATGTAATTCGTGGATTTAATATCCAGTCCAACCAATAGTTGCCTGATATTCGCCATATCAATAAACGCCTCTCTGACAAACAACTGTCCATTTTTAACCACCATAAA
>NZ_JADEUF010000256.1 GCF_015163655.1 Xenorhabdus griffiniae
CTGAGGAATCCCCAGAAAATAGACAAGCATAGCGTTGTGTGATCTACTGATTGTTCCACCAAGTCAATAGGGTCACTGCTATGCCTGCACGTCAAGTATGCCATAACTTCTTCAAAGATGCCTTAGCGCCGTTTCATCAATATCGTCAGAACGCATTAATCGATGCCACTACCGCTTTAATTAATGGGGCTTCTCTGACGTTAACCAGTATAGGACGTTTTTTGCCCGGAAAGGCTCACGTCAAACATAAAATTAAACGCGTTGACCGATTACTCGGTAATGAAGCACTCCATAGAGATATTCCTGATATTTTTCGTCACATTATCGCCATGCTGACTGAACCGCTATCACTGTGTGTGATTGCTGTTGATTGGAGTGGATATCCATCACAAGAACATCATGTACTGCGCGCGAGTTTGATTTGTGATGGACGCTCAATCCCTTTGTTAAGTCAAATAGTTCCGTCATGCGAGCAACAAAATTCAAAGATACAGAAGGTGTTTCTTGACAGTTTAGCGCAAGCCGTTAACCCTAAAGCCAGAGTCCTTATTATCACCGATGCCGGTTTTCAAAATGCCTGGTTTAAGCATATAAAAACACTCGGTTGGGATTTTGTCGGACGCATTCGGGGAAATACGCAATTAAGGCTTGAGAAATACGGTGAGCTTTGGTTTAAACGACAAGCGTTAAAAGCCACGGAAACCCCCCAATTTTTGGGCATGGGGACATTATCAAAAGCAAAATATGCACGTTGTGATGGTTTCTTCTATCTCCATAAGAGACCCAATAAAGGTAGAAAATTTAAAAAGTCACGCTACCGAATGGAACGAATGTCGCAGGTGAAAGATGGACGTTCGTCAGCCAAAGAACCCTGGCTAATTTTTACCAGCATGGATGATTTTAAACCTCGGCAGGTCATGAAATTATACAGCCGAAGAATGCAAATAGAGCAAAATTTTAGAGATGAAAAGAGCGAGCGTTTTGGATTTGGACTCAGGGCGAGTTATAGCCAAGGCGCTGGTCGTTTATCCGTATTGAGCCTGCTTGCTACACTCAGCTCAATTGTCCTTTGGCTGATTGGATTTTATGCTGAAAACCAAGGGTTACACCTCCATTATCAGGCAAATAGTCTCAAATCAAGAAGGGTCATCTCTTACCTGACATTAGCGGAGAATGTATTACGCCATTCCCCGCTAATATTATTTGAAATAGTTCTTAATCAACTCCTCAAATACCTCGCCAAAATCTACCAAAATATGGTTTTGATTTATTAGCACCGTTTTGTGGGGATCCCTCAGC
>NZ_JADEUF010000257.1 GCF_015163655.1 Xenorhabdus griffiniae
TGGCGGGCGCAAAACAGGGGGCTAAAAAAGCGGGCCATGCCCTGAAGGGCCGGCTGATTTGTGCTAAAACCGCGTTTACCACCCATAAAGGGGTTAAACGTTTCACTCAGGCCACCAAAAAATTCTTCACAGGCGACCCGATAGACGTGACCACCGGCAGCCTGTTTGACCAGCGCACCGAGTTTGAACTGGGCCAGACGCTACCGCTGCACTTTACCCGCAGCTGGTCACCGGGATGGCGGGGCCTGCTGGGCGAAAACTGGCTGGACAATTTCTCCGAAGCCGTTATCGTCACGGGCGACTGGGTGGAAGTCCTGACGCTGGAAGGCGCTTCCCTGCATTTCGCCCTGCCGCCGAGCGTGGACCACAGTATCAACCCGGAGCACCCGGAATTCCGGCTCAGCCGGCAAAAACAGGGCTTTGTCCTGAGCGAACGGAATAACCCGGTGCGCAAATATTTTGCGTTGCGGGCATCCGCAGAAGAAGACGGTGCCATCGGCATACAACGTTGGCGGCTGACCGAACATCGCGACCGTAACGGCAATGCGGTACGTTTCCATTATGATGACCGTCATCAGCTGGCAAACGTGACCCACAGTGACGGCCCGGCACTGCGGTTGTACTACCGTGAAGATGGCCGGCTAACCGATATTCGTCGCACGGATAACGGTCTGGATGCCGTGATGGCGCATTATGATTATCACGCCGATGGCCGGCTGGCTGAGGCCGACAGTACCCAGCATTTTCACCTGTTTTATGAATACAACGATGAGGGACTGATCAGTCGCTGGTCGGATGGCGACCAGACGGCGGTCGATTATACCTATGATACGCAGGGCCGTTGTATTCATAGTGTGGGCAGCGGCGGGTTCTATCCGGTGCAACTGACCTATGAGCCGGGCATCACCCGTTCCACCACGCCACAAGGTCACACCACCACCTGGCATTACACTGACCAGCAGCAGGTCACCCGGGTCGAAACCCCGTGTGGTCATGTCACGCGTTATAAATACGATGAATGGGGTAACCTGCGCCAGCAGATTTTACCGGAAGGACAAACCCTGACGTTAGATTATCTGGCGGATAGCGGGCTGGTGACGGCATTGACGGATGCGACCGGGGCAACCTGGCAATACCACTATGATGACACTGACCGCCTTATCAGCATGACCGATCCCCTCGGTCGGGTCTGGTGGCAGCAATACGATGACAGGGGCAATGCGGCCTGCTTTATTGCCCCCGATGGCCGCAAAACCACGCTGACACGTAATGAATTTGGCCTGGTTATCGCGGCG
>NZ_JADEUF010000258.1 GCF_015163655.1 Xenorhabdus griffiniae
GGCGCATTCTAAGCAAAACCGTGCAGTAAATAAAGTCATGAAAACAGAACGTTATTACACCGTGGGATACGTGCCGCAAAATAATAAAGCCACTGCCCCGCCTGCGATCCACCTTAAAGGCCAGTGGCTTAAGGCGGCCGGGTTTGATATTGGCGGCACACTGACGGTTAAAATTATGGCGGGCTGTCTGGTGCTCATTCCTGACAGCGATGATACCTGCGCTATCAAGCAACAATATCGGCGCCAGCAAGAGCAGTTTAGTGATATTAAGCTGAGAATGCGGGAACTGATTAGCGACTACAACAGCAACTAAGGGCAGGAACTGAGCGGCTCTTAAAAAGAACAAAGCCGGAAGATCATGGGGATCTTTCCGGCTTATTTTAATCATTGAGTTAGAAGTTTGTTATGATGCCCATTCAGCTTCTTCTGGAAGCTCTCCATTTTTCCAATGTTTGAATATTTTAAATGATGCTCTTTGAAAAAAATGTTTTTGCTCATCATAATCAGCAAGTCTAACCAATGTAACGTCTCCATTTTCCTTATTTATTTCGAAAAGACCGTGTTCCATTTCTGAATGTCTTGATGTTGTAGACATATAGAGATACTGGGCACTAATCTCGTTTTCTTCCTTTTTAAACATCAATATGTGAAATGCCATATTTTTCTACTCATCTATCCAAATTCTGCCTGTGGATTCAGTTTTGTCGTGAGCGGTTCTATAGTTTGTTCGGAAAATACCTTCAAACTTAGATTCAAAATACTCATGCCTCAATAAATTAATATCTGATTGTACATGGTCGCCTTTCTTCAAGCGCGACCATGCATTGACCATACCCGGATCAGCATCAAATCGACCAACTCCTCTATCTAATTGATGTTCTTTGAAAAATACATGGTCTTTTATTCTGGCAATATGGGATTCTTTCCAGCCTGTATTTTTTGCAATAGCTGCAATATCAGAAGAGTCAGCTCTGATATTATCGTAGTGTTTCTCAGCTTTTTCCCACCCAGCTACGCTATCAGGATCCAGTACTCTTCGAGCACCAGTTTCTTTGATAGAAGATGTTGAACTAAGACCATAAGGGTCAACCCATTTCGCCGGATTATGTACATACCCATACGGATTCAATCCGCCCAGCAGCCCTATGGGGTCTTAGGAACGATTCCGGTGCGGTCATACTGTTTTAAGCGATTTTTTCTTTGACTATCAGCTTGTTAAAGAACCATTTTTACCTGTTCCGTCCATCCCCGCGAAC
>NZ_JADEUF010000259.1 GCF_015163655.1 Xenorhabdus griffiniae
CATATACCGGATCTTAAGAATTAAGCCTTTCAAAACACGCCTCCAATGTTTTGTTTTTACATGATTTTCTTTGCGGTGTTTTGAAAGCATTCCGGCATAAATATTCCCTCGCCTTTTCCAGTAAAAAACCGGTTTCCGACCACGCTCGTTGGATCAAATTTTCTATTATTGGCCGTAACCACATATCCGTATTTTTTGCTGCTTTTAGCAAAGAAGCGTCTGGAAATAGTCGTCTTGCCATTGTCCGCCTGACCAGCAACGCGAGCAAACTTGACCAGACAAGCCCAGTGACTAACGACGCTTTTCGGGTGGTAAATCCGTGCCAGTTTGTGTGTGATTTCAATTCCTTGAATAACAACTCGACCTGCCAGCGGCAACGATAAATGTCCATAATGTCATTCGCGGTAAATTCCTCTGGTGGTAAGTTTGTCAGCCAAATACAGAACCGCTTCTTTTCTGCAAACCAGCGACGGATGATCCGGAATTCATAGCCCTTTCTCCGACAGCACAGATCCAAGACTTCTGAACGGTTGGTTCTGCGGGTGACTTCTTTTAAGGTTTTTCCGGCCAGTTTCCGCAGCGGTTTCCCTTGTCCAGTGTGCGCGGTGATAATCTGAGAATTCAGCGATTGGCTTCCCCTGACAATAAATGCCGCGCCAAAATGGGAGAGTTGTTCAAAATAATCAAAAGCCGGATATCCTGCATCCGCAAGCAAGAGTTGCCCGCGTAATGTGGCCGGTGCAGGCAAATGAGCGCGTTCAGACGCGGTATCGGCCGTCACCGCCATTCCTGTTGGTGTCTGGCTCAATAACGACATCGTCATATGGCATTCAATGGCGGCAGAGGTTGTTTTGAATCGAGAGGGGAAAACTTCCGCGAGCGCAGGATGCACTTTAAATGAACTCCCATCTTGTAAAATAACATTTTGAAATTGAGCTAATTTTTTCGGTATCGCGACGTGTTTTTCAACCCACTGTGCCATGACAAACCTGACAATAATTTTCACAAATTCCTCAAAGGCCGGTTTACGTAATTGATTGTAAAAGGGTCGGTAACTGACTTGTTGCCGAATCTCAGGGCACAAGCCATTAAACTTCTGATGTAATTGGGCAATGGAGGTGATTTTATCTGTGCTGAGCGCCGTAATCAGGCTAAGCAGCAATGTGCGGGGTTCAATATTTCTAATGCGTTGAGTAAATCCGCAGCCAAACGCTATCTTTTGCAAAGAAACATCACTAAAAAATTG
>NZ_JADEUF010000026.1 GCF_015163655.1 Xenorhabdus griffiniae
AAATAAATATGAAGAATGGGCTATTTTATTTAAAATGTAAAGGGCTTAATGCTCAATGTAAGAAAGGTGAGTAATATGTCAATTTTAGCCATTATTAAAGGTACTCCTATTTGGGTTTGGATTTTATTTGTTTTTCTGATTAAACGGGGTATCAATGCGTTATATGACAGGGAAATGCGTATTGATCGGCTGTTTTTTATGCCGGTTTTGTTTTTAATATGGGCAATTTACAGTGTATTAAATGAAACGACATTTCCAAATTCGGCATTCCTGGCGCTTATTGTCGGTATTATTGTGGGAGGGGGTATCGGATGGGGCTTATGGCGTAGTCAACCAAGATTAAGAAAAGGTAATGAAGATGGCTCAATCATTCGTTCAGGAACGCCTTTGAATTTGGGTCTGATTCTTACTGTTTTTATAGTGAAGTTTATTATTTCTGCCATGATGAGTATTAACTCTAATTTGTTATATTCTTTCAATTTTAATTTACTTTTTGGTTTTATTTGTGGGTTATCGGATGGCGTTTTTTGGGGAGGAACGCTTAATTTATTTATTCACTATGTAAATAATAAAAAGGAATAAGGTGAAACTATTTTAAATAGCGTTTCAAAATGATAGGAGTACTCCTTACCCCGCGCACTGCGCGGGGTAAGGAACTCCAACATCTGATACTCTCAGTATTATGAAAACCTATTTAATAGATAGTCATACCCATATGATCGAATAAGGAGAAACAAATGTCAGTATATCCGTTTGATAAGGAAATGGTTGCGGTTGAGATTAGCCAGCCAGGAGAGCCTGATGTTTTAACAATGATAAAAATGTCTATTCCTGAACTTAGCGCAGGGGAAATATTGGTTAAAGTGGCAGCCGCAGGTGTTAATCGCCCCGATGTGGCACAGCGACGTGGATATTATCCTCCACCAGCGGGTGCTTCTGAAATTCCAGGTTTGGAAGTTTCAGGTACAGTTGTTGCTGTTGATCCAGCTGTAACGCGCTATGCTGTTGGTGATCAGGTATGTGCATTAATTGCAGGGGGAGGGTACGCTGAATATTGCAAAGTACATGAGAGTAACGCATTACCAATCCCTAAAGGTTATAGTTTGTTGGAAGCTGCAGCATTACCAGAAACATTTTTTACGGTATGGGTGAATCTATTTCAACGTGGCAAGTTGAAAGCAGGTGAAACGGTTTTAGTCCACGGCGGCACTTCGGGTATTGGCACTGTTGCCACTTTACTGGCAAAAACATTTGGTGCTTATGTGATTACCACTGTAGGTTCTCAAGAGAAACGTCAAGCCAGTTTGGCGTTAGGCGCTGATATTTCCATCAATTATAAAACGGAAGACTTTGTCGAACTCACTTTTCAGGCGACTAATGGCCGTGGTGCAGATGTGATAGTTGATCTTATTGCTGGTGATTATGTAGCAAAAAATTTTCAGGCGGCAGCTATAGAGGGCAGAATTATTCAAATTGGTGTGCAGAGTGGAAAGGCGAAAGCGCTTAACTTGATGCCCTTGCTGCAAAAACGTCTCACAATCACAGGTTCTACACTGCGTTCTCGTAGTGTTGAAGATAAAGCCAGTATTGCTCATGATCTATGTGAGAAAGTTTGGCCTTTATTAGGGCAAGGGAAAATTAAGCCAAAGATTTTTAAAACGTTCCCACTCAGCCAGGCATCAAAGGCTCACGAATTGATGGAAAGCAGTGAACATATTGGGAAAATTATGCTGGTGGTATAGGCGATTTTATTGGGTATTTGGGATGGAAAAATAGCCTGAATATCAATTCAGGCTATTTTATAGAAAATGGCGGTGAGGGAGGGATTCGAACCCTCGATACGTTTTCACGTATACACACTTTCCAGGCGTGCTCCTTCAGCCTCTCGGACACCTCACCGAATTTTGTTTTGCTGCATTCAATAAGAATACACTATTGTAATCGCATTACTAATAAACCTAACCATTTAGGGTTAAATAGTCAGGCATTAAAAAAGCCTGACCATTTTGTTCAGGCTCTTTCGTAGAATATGGCGGTGAGGGAGGGATTCGAACCCTCGATACGTTTTCACGTATACACACTTTCCAGGCGTGCTCCTTCAGCCTCTCGGACACCTCACCATATTTTCTATTGCAGTGATTTCTCTTGAGTTCATCGCTGCAACGGGGCGCTACTATAGGGAAAAGCAGGGCAGGCGTCAACAGGCTGATGACGATTTTTTCAGGCTTTTTGACCGATTAGACAAATAAAAAACAATTTGTGTGGCGGATAGCCAATTACGGGAATAAAGGTGCTTTTTTTGTTGCAACAGATCATGGCAAATTTGTTAACCAGATAACATTATCATTATTTTCATTCCTGTCTTCCTCATTGGAGGCTTGCAACCTTTCAGCAATAAGTTAACCCTATTAGAAAAACAAAAAGGAATGAGATTTTATGAACATCATTTTCTTTCACTCTTCCCCTAATTTTAATGGCGATGAATGGATTCAGGGAATACAAGCTAGGTTACCTGAAGCTAACGTCCGGCAATGGATTAGTGGTGATAATGCCTCTGCTGACTATGCATTAGTTTGGTTACCTCCCTATGAAATGTTAGCTAACCGTCGGGATATCAAAGGAATATTTTCACTTGGGGCTGGAGTGGATGCCATCCTTCAGCAAGAATTAGCAAATCCAGGGACATTACCTAAAGGGATTCCGCTAATACGTCTTGAAGATACGGGCATGGCACAGCAAATGCAGGAATATACGGTTTCCTCAGTTTTATACTATTTTCGCCGCATGGATGAATATAAACAATATCAAGAACAGCGTCTTTGGAACCCAGTGCCTGCCCATAATCGAGACGAGTTTGTCATTGGTGTCCTGGGGGCGGGCGTTTTGGGGCGTAGTGTTATTGAAAAATTGAAAGAATTTGATTTCAATGTTCGCAGCTGGAGCCGAACACCAAAACAAATTGATCATGTCGAGAGTTTTTATGGGAAAGGGCAACTGGACGATTTTCTTTCTGAATGTAAGGTATTGATTAATATCCTGCCGGATACGCCAGAAACTCGTGGTCTCTTAAATCTAGCATTATTCAGGCAGTTAAAATCTGGCTCATATGTGATTAATATTGCACGAGGCGCCCAATTGGTAGAGCAAGATTTGTTGACAGCCATTGATAAAGGTTATGTGGCGGGCGCGACTCTGGATGTATTTGTTGAAGAACCGCTATCAAATTTTCACCCTTTCTGGACTCACCCACGCATTAATATCACGCCACATATCGCGGCTAAGACTATTCCTGATGAAGCTATGGATATGATTTGTGACAATATTCGACGAATGGAAAAAGGTGAATCACCCATTGGCCTCGTTGATATGACACTTGGTTATTAACAAGTCGCTTTACAGCAAGGCAGACGATTAGGACAATAACAGATATTTATTATTTAGATAAGTTATTGGAGGTGAATTAAACTATGAACGAATTTTCTATTGTCTGCCGTATATTGGGAACATTGTTTAACCGAGCACCACAAGATCCTGTTTTGCAACCGGTAATCACCCTGATTGCTGAAGGAAAATTGAAACCATTGTGGCCTTTGGAGCAGGATGAGTTATTGGATAGGTTGCAGAAAAGCAGTGAATTATCGGTGATTGAAGCCGATTATCATGCCTTATTTACTGGAGAATCTGCGAGCGTTGCAGTTTGCCGCTCTGATTATACTGATAAAGATGAAAGTGAAGTACGCCAGTTTTTGGTGGAGCGAGGCATGCCTTTGACTGATATTCCTGCCGATCAATTTGGTTCCTTATTGTTGGCAGCATCATGGTTGGAAGATCAGGCCGCAGAGGATGAAATCCAGGCCCAGATTAAGTTATTTGATGAATATTTGTTGCCTTGGTGTGGACAATTTCTTGGTAAAGTCGAAGCCCATGCGACCAGTGGCTTTTATCGGACGTTGGCGATTATGACTCGAGAGGCATTGCAAGCGTTACGTGAAGAACTGGAAGTGGAGTGACAACACATATAGATAAGCCAAGCGGTAAATAGCAACAACAAGTAAAAGCAGGTTATTTAATAAACTGCTCTTACTATTTTATCGATAATATATACATTAAACTTCAAGTTGCAATTTACAACACGATATGAAACCTGATTTCTCCCCCGCTTCGCGGGGAGAAATCACACGCATCTTGAAGTTAGATTGGTATAGAAATTATTTATCAACCAAATCAATAATCAATTTACCGGGTTGAATTTTTAATCCTTTGGCTAATTTTAAAGCAGCGGCTTCGGACTTGCTTTTTTCTGGATTTAAGACATAAACCGGATGATCATCAAAAAACTCACTTAAAGACACATTTAAATAAGGGAGCAACGTCTTAATTGGCGTGGCGACTTTTTCTGGTGTGGTTTGGTAGTCTACGATTTCCAACCCGTTAATGAAAATAGCACCTTTTTCCGCATCAAATATCGGTTTAGCCCTAATAGTCAGTTTCATATCAGCATGAACCGTTCCCAGCAAGGTCACTAATTGAACTTTTGCCAGAGTTGATAATTCAATTTTTTCTGGATCTTGGCGGCCGATCTGGCTGGATAAATCTCCCAGTGTGATATTGGCTTTGGTAGCGGCGGGCAGGCTGATTTGTTTTTGATAATGAACTCTTTTTAATAAATAATCATTCAGCAAGCCTTCATTAATACTGACTTCCTTGAATTGATCACAGCCGCTGATTAACCCTGCCAGTAGCAAGATTGCCCCTAAGAAAAATCTTCTCATTGTTGTCTCCTTTTGTTTTCAATGAGCAGATCTTACACTAATTAATACTTAATTTGCTCATCATATGATTAATGCTTGCTAATAATGATAGGTTCAATTTTCTTCCGGTTGAACTGGTGATGCAGGGCATAAATGGTCACTAAACCCACCAATCCCAGCAAGAGCCACGGTAATTGCGGTATATTTAAGGCATGGCCTGTATCATAAAGCCACCCGCCACCGGTATAGCCCAACGCGCCTCCCAATGCCAACCCCAGTCGGCTGAATCCCATGTAACTGCCGCGTGCCCGTGGATCAGCCAGTGAAGCACTCAGGGTTTCACGTGCCGGCTCTGCTATTACCAGGCCCAGATAGAACAGACAAATCAGGCCAAAGATGAGATGCAATTGATTGACCCAACCGATTGGAAACATGCAAAGACTCATTAAAAACAAGCCAGCCATTAGGCGTTGCTCCTGCCGAAAATATTTCTCACTCCAGCGGGCGATGGGGTAGAGCAGTGTCAGAGAGATGACAGCTTCAATGGCATACATCCACTTAACGGCGGTAGCTGTACCGGAAATTTCATGGATTATAATAGGAAACATCAACATAACTTGTACTGACAGGATAAAATAACCAGCTAATGTCAGTACGTAGTAAAAGAATCGACGATCTTTGATCACACGTCTCAGACCTTCCTTGATGGGGGTGCGAATTGTTGAGATACGGTATGCCGGCAGAAACAAAGCGTTAAATAGAGCGGCTAATACAAAGATTGTTGCGCCAATCCAGCAGACAATATTGAAATTATATTGCAGCAACCAGCTTCCTATCAGTGCACCAATGACGGCGCCTGCACTATCTTGCATCAATAAAAGCGAATAGAAACGGTTACGTTCATGAGGGCGGGTTAATTTTATGACTAATGCCGCCCTTGGCGGATCGAACAATGTCCCACCCAATCCAGATAAAATGCAGGAAAGGAGTAATATCCAGGGTTCAAATGCCATGGCCATCAAGGCAAAACCCACAGCCCGTAGTAACATACCTGTGACAATCATGGGCTTGGCACCGAACTTATCCGCTATAGCACCACCAAAGATACCTAATCCTTGTTGTACCAGTTGGCGCAAACCGAGTGCCAAACCGACAATAACGGCAGCCCAGCCAAGTTGTTCGACGAAACGAATAGAAATTAAGGGAAAAACAACAAAAAATCCTAAAATAACGAGCAGATTATCGAATAAAAGAAAATATTTACCCAAGCTACGCGCTTGTGAAACTAATGACATTTTGCACCATTGGAATATGAAAAGATAAATGTGAATACTTTGTTATTTTGGACTTAATTTGAGTATTAAGGTAGAGGGATATAGATGATATTTTTTTATCGTCAGAGGGTGATTAAAAATGTCGTAAGCGCTAAATTACTTAATGAATTTTCCAGGGTAAATATCAGGAGAAAACATGTTTGGTTATCGTTCTGCATCTCCCAAGATTCGCTTTATTACGAATAGAATGGTTATTCGTGTGGTGTATGAACGGGATACCTATAAATTGGCTGAATATTATGCAGAAAATAAAGATTTTCTTAAGCCATGGGAACCGACAAGAGATGGTAGTTTTTATCAGCCTTCGGGATGGACAAATAGACTGAATTATATTGTGGAATTACAGCGGCAGGGATCGGCATTTAATTTTTTGTTATTAGATCCTAATGAAAATGAAGTGATGGGGATTGCTAACTTCACTAATGTTGTACGGGGGGCGTTTTATTCCTGTTACCTTGGTTATTCTTTGGGCGAAAAATGGCAAGGCCAAGGATTAATGTATGAAGCTTTGCAACCAACAATCCGTTATATGCAACGCCACCAAAAAATGCACCGAATTATGGCTAATTACATGCCACATAATCATCGCAGTGGAAATTTACTTAAGAAATTAGGTTTTGAACGGGAAGGTTATGCCAGGAACTATCTAATGATTGACGGCGTTTGGCAGGATCATGTGTTGACATCATTGATTGATGATTCTTGGGGGTTATAAATGTGTTGAAAAAATAGTAATGAATTCGGATATAGACAGTGGCCGTCTTGAGGGTTTTATTGCCAGGGCAGAGTCAATGGCATGCAGAAACGGTAAGGAGTATCCCGCTGGACGCAGTTTAACCAGCGGCTGATAATTATCTTCAAGATTGCGTACGATGCTGACCGGAGGGGGGGTGCCTACAATCAAGGTATAGAGTACTGCCCCTAACGCATAGAGATCTGTCCAAGGGCCTTGTTGGTTTTTTTCATTGGCAGTGTATTGTTCAATGGGAGTAAAACCGGATCGAATGGTTATCTCTGTATCATCAGACAAGCGTGTTGTTGTCTGGCGGGTAGATCCTAAGTCCAGCAATATCGGTGATTGATTCTCCTGGATCAAAATATTGTCCAAAGAAATATCGCGATGTAAGTAATTCTTTTGATGGAGCGTATTAAGTGCATCCAGCAAGGGAAACAGTATTTGACGAAGCCAATTTTCATTAATGAAATGTGGATGTTTTATCCTCAATTGATTTAATGTCATCCCTTTGTAAAAGGAAGCGGCTATATATGCTGTGCAGTTTTGTTGCCAAAAGCGCTGAAAGCGGGGAAGGCAGGGATGTTCGAAACAGGACATCAAATGGGCTTCACGGATAAAATCTTGTAATCCAGCATAAAATTGTTTTTCTAACTTTTTTCCTCGTAAGTTGAGTTTCATATCCTGGCGGCGTATAGCAAAAGAGTGGGGCGTATATTCTTTGATAGCAATAGATTGCTTGAGATGGTGATCCCAAACACGATACACAATACTGCCGCGGCTTTTGCCAATAACTTCTGAGATTTCAAATTCATTGAGGCAGTATCCGATTGGAAGAGGGTGAGTAAAGCCGATGTGACCACCGATATGTGTCCTGTAAAAATTTTGCAAATGGGCAATCTCTTGTTATCTGCTTATTCCATGAATTTACACTGAAACTCACCTTGCTCAAGAGAAACCTGAAGCTGATGATATTGTTCATCATGTGCACTAGCGGAAAGCAGTTGCTGGCTGATTTGCGGTAGCAGGGTATTTGTCAGAATAGCATCAACCATGCGTCCACCTGATTCAATTTCTGTACATCGACTGACGATATGCTCGACCATGACATCATCGAATGTTGCTGTAATTCCGTGGTTTTCCAACAGACGTTTTTTAATCCTCTCCAATTGTAAGTGCACAATATTTATCATCACTTCATGACCTAATGGGGAGTAAGGAATGACCAGTAATCGTCCTAACAGGGCGGCAGGAAACACATTCAATAACGGCTTACGCAATGCAGCAGTGAGTTCTTCTGGTTCCGGTAAGGTATCTTGTTGGCTGTACAATGAACTGATCAAATCAGCACCGATATTAGATGTCAGGATAATAATCGTATTTCGAAAGTCGATGTGGCGCCCTTCGCCATCTTCCATCCAGCCCTTGTCGAAGACCTGGAAGAAAATTTCATGTACATCGGGGTGGGCTTTCTCTACTTCATCCAACAAGACTACACTATAAGGGCGGCGTCGGACAGCTTCCGTCAGTACGCCACCTTCACCATAACCAACATAGCCAGGAGGCGCTCCTTTTAACGTTGATACCGTATGTGCCTCCTGAAATTCGCTCATATTGATAGTAATAAGATTTTGTTCTCCGCCATATAATGTTTCGGCAAGGGCGAGAGCTGTTTCCGTTTTACCCACACCAGATGGGCCACACAACATGAAAACACCAACAGGTTTATTGGGATCATCTAGTTTAGCGCGTGAAGTGCGTATGCGTTTTGCAATTAACTCTAATCCATGATACTGACCGATAACACGTTGACTAAGGATATCAGCCAATTGTAATACGGCATCGATTTCGTCTTTTACCATACGATTGAGTGGAATGCCTGTCCAGTCTGAAACAACGGAAGAAATAATATTGCTGTCTACAGCAGCAAAGATAAGAGGTTCTTCACCTTGTAAGGTTTTCAATTGTTGCTGTAACTCTGACAATTCGGCATGTTTTGCTGCAAAGTTGTCATCCTGGTCGGTGTGTAATTGCGTTCGCAGAGAAATAATTTTATCGATCAAGGACAGTTCTTGTTCCCAACGTTCTTGTAATTGTTTTTTTTGAGCTTCCAGCGTAGATAGTTCGTTCAGAATAGTGGCCGGACGTTGTTTATCACCGATGCCTACTTTAAATTCCCGTTCGGCAATCTCCAGCTCAATTTTCAATGCATCTATGTGATGACGGCAATTTTCCAGTTGGGGTGGTTCTGCATATTGGCTGATTGCAACCCTGGCACAGGCGGTATCCAATAGGGCCACAGCTTTGTCCGGTAATTGACGGGCGGGAATATAGCGATGTGAAAGGCGTACAGCGGCTTCAATGGCTTCATCCAGCAAAAGCACATGGTGATGTTGCTCCAGTGCCTTGGCCAGACTGCGTAGCATGATCAGCGCTTTATTTTCATTGGGTTCATGAATTTGAACGACTTGAAAACGGCGGGTAAGTGCGGGATCTTTTTCGATATATTTTTTGTACTCCGACCAGGTTGTGGCGCCAAGAGTACGTAATTGCCCGCGTGCCAATGCCGGTTTTAACAGGTTGGCAGCATCACCGGTTCCCTGTTGTCCACCTGCCCCAATCAAGGTATGAATTTCGTCAATAAACAGAATGATTGGGGTAGGGCTAGATTGTACTTCATCGATCACTTGGCGTAGACGTGACTCAAATTCGCCTTTGGCTCCTGCACCGGCTTGTAGCATACCGATATCCAATAACCAAAGCTGGACATCCAGCAAAGGTGGGGGCACTTCTTTCGCCACAATCTTCAATGCCAGCCCTTCAATGACGGCGGTTTTACCGACACCGGCTTCGCCAGTCAGTAGTGGATTATTTTGGCGACGACGCATCAGAATATCAATAATCTGACGAATTTCTTCATCACGCCCTGATACTGGATCAATTTCACCATTGCGCGCGCGCGCAGTCAGTTCTTGTCCATATTGTTGCAGAGAAGACGGTTGTAGAGAGGATGATTGTGGGGAAGGGCTTGCCGCACTCTGTGGTGCATTTGATTGGGATTCATCGCTATCGTTGCAGATGCTGTTGAAATTGTCGAGTAGAGTATCTGCATTCACATGGTCAAACTGGGGGGAAATGGATTTCAGCGCATTGCGTAAGTTAAAGGTTTTCAGTATGCCTATCAGCAAGTGGGCACTGCGAATTTCATTGACACCAAATTTCAGCGATCCATATACCCAAGCGCGTTCTACGGCATTATCAATATGTTCGGCAAGATCAGAGATGGCACTGGCTCCCCGTGGCAAGCGATCAAGTGCTGTAACAATGTCTTTAGCCAACGCAGATTCGTCCAGTGAAAAGTGGCGGATAATTTGCTGTAAGTCGCTGTTTTGTTGCTGCATGAGTTGATGCAGCCAGTGAACTAATTCAACATAAGGGTTGCCGCGTAGTTTACAAAAAGTGGTGGCACTTTCTAAGGAAGTGAACAGGGTGCGGTTAAGTTTGCCGAAGAGTACAGAACGACTGATTTCTGACATAGTGTATAACCCGTAGTATTGTTGACAGTGATTGAGTTTTGCAGGCAAGAGCGGGGGATCATTCCGGCTTGTAAATTAAATCCCCGCGATGGGTTGGTTGTTTATTTTTATCCCGCTCAATTTTTCCAAGCCAACTGCTGAGTCCTAATTTTATCGGTTCAGACAGACAAATCCCTTTTACATCTGACTGGTGGAGAATTAACTGGATATCCCATGCGTATTCAATCCCCAAATATTGATAAACCCAGTCACGCAACTGCCTTGATTTGGCTCCTTCCGGCAAGAACATCTGGTATTCAGCCAGTTTTAGCGGACCTAATTTAATGCGAAATTTATGTTGAATATCGTAGTGTGCAATGCCTAAAAAAGCCGATTTACCCAAACGTGGCATGTTACGTCCTGTTTTTAATTGGGCCTGATCCTGTACTTCGACTTCCAGCCATTGGGGAATATTTTGCACAATTTTGAGTGGGACATGGAAATAACAGGACAGTATTTTTTCTAACCCTTCTGAGTTATGCCCTTGACGGGATAAATGGCCAGATAAAAAATAACGCGCGTGATCATTGATGGTGTCTGGTTGTTGTTGAGCAGGCAAACCCATACCCACCAAACAGGAGAAATAATGGCAAAAGCGTTGATTATCCTGACGATCGAGTGATACGGTTGGTTGAGTATTGGCCCAGGCTCGATAGAACAACAGGATTAATCTATGATGGAATAGGTTAGCGAAAGCATTCAGGGTTGGATCTTGATAATTATATTGTCGTGTATAGGCATATTCGGTCATATGCAGTGGTAATGGGCCATTGGGACCGAACAAACCAAAACTGTAAATGAGTATGTCATACAGTGTCGAGTTTTCTCGTTGCCTGACTTCAGCAATAGTAGAAGGGGCGAAAATCATGGACGCTTTTTGTCCCAACCGCAGTAGCTCATATTTCGGCAATGGGGCAGAACCGAGCATATAATCTGCTCCAGATTGGGCATCGATCCGGCGCAGGGTTTGAAATAAGTCGAATTGCCAGGGAGTTTGGCTGAGTTGCTGCCAAAAGTTATCCGGTAAACGACATAGGTGATGAATAGAAATGGAATTTTTTTGCATCATATTCATTTCTTGTCTGTTATAGCAAATTCTTGTTGCCCATACGGGCAGGCCAAAATCCGATGTTGCCGCGTTGTTGGCTATATAATGTCATTTCAGTAAAGGAGTTCATGGTGACCAGTCGTGAAAAGAGCTTTTCCAATACGCTGCCCAACAACCAGGGACTGGTTCCGGCAAATTCTTGTTCATCCACTTCAATCCTAATACTAACACCACGAGCAAAGACGATCGGGCCAGGTTCAGGAACCCGCCGATAAATCGTTTTTAATGAACTGTGGCGGATACCATTAATCTGGCGCATGACGGCTGGCTCTGCAAGGTTGGCGTATAAGCTCAACAATTGTCGTAATGCCTGGGTACCTTGCTCGTCATCTTTATCCATGAGGTTTAGATAATTAAGTTGAAGCTGGCTAATTAGTTTCCAAGAGGTTGAACCTTGTGCTAAGGCAGGGCGTGGAATGGTGGGCCTTTTTAGAAATACAATTTGGTTAATTGGAATCGAATCTAACATGACAAAACTGTTGAGATCCTGTTGGCGCAACATCACTGATAAGTCACGATTAGTGCACATGACATCAGCGGTCAGGAATTTTAACTCATTGAGCCACGGGGAGTTTTGTTCATCAACAATAGAGACAAAGGATTCTGTTCCAACATAACTGGTTCGGGTTCCGTAGTGACGGGTATGTTCAGATAAGATACGGGGTTCACGGCGCACAGAAAAGTAAGAGCCGTAATTATCCTGGTCGTCACTGAAAGTAGACCAAAATGGCCTGAATATTTGTGTTTCTTTACGTTTGATGTTTGCACCGTGCAGACGTTGTACTGAAAAAATTTCGTAATCCAGAGGACGAATGTTATCGACCACTAAGTGGTATTCATTGGCACTTTCTTCCACTGAGATCCGTTCCGTGATTTTAGGGAATAAATTAATGACTGGTGTACTGTTCAAGGCCAGATAAGAGGCATCTACCAGACGTTCCAGTTCGGAGTCGGTTTGATCCAAAAGCAGTATCAACTCAAATTCATTCTTTTCCTGAGTTTGTTGTAGTAAAGATTCCATACTGCTGATACTGAAGAATTGAAAGCGTGCCGGAAAAGCAAAATATTCCTGAAGTTGACGATAACCACTGAAATTACGCGAATCATTGGGGAGTAATGACTGATCATCATCAAATCCTTCATGATGCGGGAAGATATCGGGCAAGACCTGATATTGGGGAGTATCACCCAGCGTCTGACATACTATGCCAACAGAATGTTCCATAATCAGTTCCAACAACCGTTGGGATTGAATATCTGGCCCGGAAAGAAAGAATACCAGCTTCTTGAGATTCAGTTCATTGAGGAAGAATTTTCCTTGACAGCCAAGATGAATGCGTAGTGCACTGACGGCGCCATATTGATGAAGGTTCAGTGCCACGAGCGGGAGGTTAGCGGGGATCCTGCCAAGTTCAACGTTTTTTAGATGCAGCGGCTGTAAGGTGACATCTTGTGTGGTGCTGTAGTAGAAATTGATCCCATCCTTTTTCAATGTTTGGCAGTGCATGATTGTGCCACGCGGCACTAAAAATCCATGGCTGATATCCCCCTTACTGGTATCTGGCTTGAGTTCGATGATTGCCATTGAAGGTGTAGGAGATAAATAGTTAGGGTACAGGACCTCCAGTAATTGCTCGGAAAAGTGAGGGAATTCCGCATCCATTTTCAATTGGATGCGGGAAGTCAGAAAAGCAAAACCTTCCATCAAGCGTTCAACATAGGGATCAACAACGTCAATGCCATGCATTCCTAAACGATTGGCAACTTTAGGATAGAGTTTGGCAAATTCTTTACCCATTTCCCGTAAATACATTAATTCACGGTTATAATATTCAAGTAATTTATTATCCATACTCCCTATATGAACGCATCCCGTTTGCAAGACAAAAATCACTTTGACATCGTTATTCTTGCCTCGGCAATCTTTCTGCATTCACCCTTGTGGTTAAAAGTTAAAGGAATCGCTACACAGGCCGATTGGCATTTTTTCAGCACCGTCCACCTATGGCGATTATGCAGTCTCTTTTATAGTGAAGTAACCGTTTTCAAGATCGATATCACTGCGGAACAGGAACTCTAGTGGCCAAGGAACGCACCACAACAAGCCCTTTATCTCTATGGATAAGGTGTTGTATAGGGGTAATGTATGGGGATCGGATACACAGTTGACTTCAAGCCCATCGGGAATGATACGTGGTTCGAATATATGAATTGCTGTAATGATTCTGTTCTGGATATTTCCCCATTCTATTTCAGATATGCATTCACCCGCTAAGGAAGGTAAACCAAAGTTATACACAGAATGACGAATTTCTGGAAATGGGGTGAGATCTTCCAAAAATTCGTTGTTGATGTTATTGAGCAGCCATTGCAAATCTCTTAGGACATTCTGCCTTAGGGCTGTGTGCGACAACATGTAATTGTTGATTGTTTCTTGTTTTTTATCAGGTTCATGATCGGTGAGTCTGTCGAATAAAGAAGGTAACATCCTATCTCTGGCAGTGATGCGCGTAGCGTTATTCCGGCTATGATAACCACCATGTAATAAAGTTATATTCTCGTTCATGATTCACCTATTCGCCATTACATTGGGAGTTTTTATATCGGTTAACTTCTGCTTCATAGGCTTGCAGGAATTTTTCATCAAACAGGAAAGGATCTTGTTTAAACGCTTTCTCTGTTTTTTGGTAATGTTTGATGAGGTACTCCCACATTGCGGCTTTGTTGTTAGACAATGACAAAGGAAAACGCGATAATTCATTGTTTTCGCGTACTTTGCGTTCAAGGGTCGCGGGATGGAATAGATGCAATATATCTGTCGTAATAGCACGCATTCCCGCAATCATTCCCATTTGGTGTGCTTGCAACTCAATCAAAATGTCACGGGTTGCCATTTCAAGTGGCATAAACCCTGGTACATGATGACAAAGCATCAGCACCAAAATAGACTGACCAGTAGGCAGAAGTTTAAATGGGTTATTGGCGTTAGATTGAGGTTGAGACAGAGACATGGCTGCTTTTGTTTCGTGTTTCAGTTGGGTACGTAAAGTGTTGAGAGTAACGATACCCTGAGTTAACTGACTGACGAATCGTCCTAATTGATACATCTTTTGTTCATCAAATTGCAGGTTGTTGATCTCTTTCAGTCCCATACCCTCTAATAACGCCGCCAGTAATTTTCCTTCCAATTTGATGCTATTTTTGACGTTATTGTCTTGATTTTGGTGTGCATCTTGATCTGTTTCTTCTAAGTTAATTGATTCCTTTAGGATTTTTTCTTCAAATAACTCGGATGATGGCTGAGAAAAAAGTTGAGATGCTGAAGTAGTCGCGTCATCGACCGCATTCAATGGTATGGCCTCATCCAATATTTGATTCAACAGATCATCATTTTTGGTTGATTGTGCAACCTTAATGTGTTTGTCGGAAAACAGTGCCAGTGGATCAACCTGCTGCTTATCATCATCTTGCTCATTCTCATCATGTGACAATAACGTGGTAGGTGTATGGTCATCCAATATGTTTTCTTGTTGAAAAGTGGTATCTGCATTGAACATGGCGATCGGATCTGTTGTGCGCAATTGTAGGGCGTCAAAATCGATTGTTGGCTCAATTTCTGCCAATGGATCAATTGGATTGCGTTCTTTATCGTATTGGTTTGTTACCAGAGGATTATTGTCGTTTATTTCTGGTTTAGCTTGGGGCGAATCAGAAGAAGATAAGGTATCAGAGGAGGTTAAAATACGCTCAAGATCGTCCCAAATTTCACTGGCAGTTAGCGAGTGCTCGGCATTGATCCCGTGTTGTGATGGGTTCTTTTTGATATCAATAACTTGGATCTGATAATTGCCAATATTCAGCATATCACCATCACGAATTTCAACTTGGCGATTGGGCGCCAAGGGGATCATGTTCAATAAAACTTCAGAGGCAGAGCCTTGATTATTTATCTGGCATTCTCCGTCAGCAGAAATAGACACAATGGCCTGCAGTCTGGCAATTGTTTGTCCGTCATCGGGCAAATACCAGTTATTTTCCGTACTGCGACCGATTGTGCCGCCAGGAGGAGAAAAATCATGACTCAGTTGTGGGGGTTGGCTGGAGCCAGAGTGATTAACAATGGTGAATCTCATAAGTATGGATACCTATTGTTATATAGCAATCTAACTTCAAGGTGCGTGTGATTTCTCCCCCGCGAAGTGGGGGAGAAATCAGGTTCCATGTCGTGTTGTCAATGGCAACTTGAAGTTTAATGCGTATAGATAACGATGAATGAGAAAATAATGACGTTTTGAAATAATGAAATTGAAAAGACGGCCTTCCTGTGAGTATCCACAGGAAGGCTATTATATGTGTGATTAACCGCCTTTATTGGCGTAAGAATCCCATTCATAGCTAACTTCAGCACCTTTAGCGCCTGAGCCATATTCTTGAGAGAAATAGCTTTCTTTATGTTTTTGGAAGGCGAGGAGGATAGAAGAATAAAAACCACCATCCCCGTATGCCAGGCTGGATCTCGCGACTAAAGCGTTTGTCAAAACCAATGTATACCAAGGCTCTTGTTTACCTCCTTGTCTACGTACTTTAAGTTGCACTTCTTTAATATGTGTCCCTTTAACGAGGTATTGGCGCAAGGTTATGGCAGACTTGTCAAACAAAATATCCAAAGACAAACCGGAAACTGTCACGATACCTGCACCGAGTCCAGAACCCTGAGCATGTGAATTAACATTGTTCATTACTTCAAGTGCAAACGATTGGACAGCCGTCCACTCTTTGAATTCGTTATCGCCTGATTCTCCTTTAACATCAGTAAATTTAATATATGCATCAATGCCTGGAGTAGACATAATTTTCTCCTTAATATAGAGAGTTGAATGAAACTAACAAGTGCAGCCAATAACTACCTATTGGTGCTAGACATAAGGGTATATATGTATTGAAATTCAAAGATGAATAAATAGGTTTTGGACAGATAGACGTTTTATAAGTAAAAAAGTATTCTTTAATTTTTTAATATTAGGCTCCTTTTAGTGAAGGGAGTTTTGAAACTAAGCGTAGGGAAACGGTCAAACCTTCCAGTTGGTAGTGGGGACGCAAGAAAAATTTAGCCTGATAGTAGCCTGGGTTGCCTTCCACTTCTTCCACCGTAACCTCTGCAGCAGCTAGCGGTTTTCGCGCTTTAGTCCCTTGTGATGAGTTAATGGGATCGCCATCAACATAATTTATAATCCAATCATTCAGCCAACGTTCCATATCTGAACGTTCCTGAAAAGTCCCGATCTTATCGCGCACGATACATTTCAGGTAATGGGCAAAACGACAGCAGGCAAATAAGTAGGGCAAACGGGCTGCAAGGTTGGCATTGGCAGTCGCATCAGGATCATAGTATTCTGCGGGTTTTTGCAGGGATTGGGCACCAATAAAGGCGGCAACATCCGTGTTCTTGCGATGCAATAATGGAATGAACCCATTTTTTGCTAATTCTGCTTCACGGCGATCGCTAATGGCGATTTCCGTTGGGCACTTCATATCTACCCCTCCATCATCAGAAGGGAAGGTGTAGCAAGGCAGGTTTTCTACAATACCGCCGGATTCTACACCACGGATAGAAGTACACCAGCCATACAGTTTAAAAGAACGATTAATATTAACTGCCATAGCATAAGCGGCATTTGCCCAAGTGTAGTTATTGTGCGTTGGGCCTTCTGTATTCTCCTCAAAATTGAAACTATCAACGGGATTAGTGAGGGCACCATAGGGGAGACGGGAGAGGAAACGCGGTAGTGCCAACCCGATGTAACGCACGTCTTCTGATTCACGTAAGCTGCGCCAGGGCGCATATTCGGTGTTTTGGAAAATTTTGGAGAGATCCCGTGGATTAGCTAATTCCTGCCAGGATTCCATTTGCATAACACTTGGTGATGCACCTGAAATAAATGGACAGTGTGCTGCTGCACTGATTTGTGCTATCTGGCGTAAAAGTTCAACATCTGGTGCGGTATGGTCGAAATAGTAATCCCCCACCAGACAGCCAAACGGCTCGCCACCAAATTGACCATATTCCGCTTCATAGATCTTTTTGAAAATGGGGCTTTGATCCCAACTCACGCCTTTGAAACGTTTTAATATTTTGCCCAACTCCTTTTTGGAAATGCACATCACACGGATTTTTAGCATTTCATCGGTTTCTGTGTTGTTTACCAGATGATGCAAGCCACGCCAAGCGCCTTCCAGGGCCTGGAATTCTTCGTGGTGCAGAATATGGTTCACTTGTTGTGATATCTTGGTATCGATTTCAGCAATCAATGATTGGATAGTACGGTAAGTATCGCCAGAAATAGTGACCGTGTTTTCCAACGCCTGTTGTGCCAGTGTCTTCACCGCATTTTCAACGGCACTACGGGTATGATCACTTTGCGGACGAAACTCCTTATTCAGCAATGTACTTAGTTCATCAGGGGTATATTCTTTTGCTCCCTGTGCGTGTTGAATCTGGGTTTCTTGGTCAATTTGGCTCATCAATTACTCCTTATCTTCATTAACTTCTGCTGGAGCACCCTCTGTAAGATTTGGTGCTTCAGCCAAGGATTTGAGCAGAGCGGGGTTTTGCAATATCTCGGCAATCAGTTTTTCTGCGCCATTTTTGCCATCCATATAGGAAAGCAGGTTTGCCAGTTGGGTGCGTGCTTCCAGCAATTGCGCCAATGGCTCGACCTTTTTGGCGATGGCGTCAGGTTGAAAATCTTCCATAGTTTCAAATGTTAAATCGACATTCAGCTTACCCTCACCAGTCAGGGTATTTTCAACCTGAAAGGCTGCTCGCGGTTTGATTGAACCCATCCGTTCATCAAAGTTGTCAATGTCAATTTCCAAAAATTTACGATCATTAACGTCTGGCAAGGCTTCTACCGGTTTTCCTGCTAAATCAGCCATAACTCCCATAACAAAGGGTAATTGAACCGCTTTCTCCGAACCGTAAAGCTCGATATCATATTCAATCTGTACACGAGGAGGGCGATTCCGTGCGATAAATTTTTGTCCACTGGATTTCATAACACATTCTCCGTTATTGTCTGGATAACTAAGTTAATACCCTTTTAGCTTTAAGCCGCTGGTAAGTGACGTACATGTATTCCGACTAATAGCTATAGCGTTTAGCTATGTGTTCAGGGAGCTGCTCCTGTTGTCATCAGGTTGCAACTAGAAAATGATTGTTATACCAATCTAACTTCAAGATGCGTGTGATTTCATATCGTGTTGTCAATGGCAACTTGAAGTTTAATGGGTATAAAGGGATTCGCGGATAACTAATTTAATTGGTTAAAACAATAAGTTACTGATCCGTTTCAGGGGTATTGGAGCGACCAAAAACGCTCTCAAGCTGACTTAACCCTTCGGGAACAAGATCGTGGATAATATTAATAAAATCACTGTCAATCAGCCGTAGAATACGGTCAATCATTATAGGCGCTGGATGGCTTGGCTCATGTTGAAGAAAATAAGTTTTGGCTTTTTCTAATAAAATGCGTGCATCGTCTCGGTTACTGACTTCGATTTCTCGCCAATGAGTAAATTCACTCTTTTCAAGGGACTCAAGGATTGTTGCTGATGAAGTTATTTGCTCCGCTGCACTGTTTTGTTGCATAGGTTCGGATGCAAATGTTTTTGCGCTGTCAGAATATTCCTGAATATCTGTTCCTGGTTTATGCATGGGAAAAAATTTAATGATGGTATCCAACTGTTTTAAAAACTGCGTCAATTCGGGAAGGTAATTGTTGGGTAAATGATGGCGAATAATTTCAATCAAGGCAGTGAGTTGCTCGTGAATGGCAATGACTGCCTTGATCTCAGGGCTATTAGATTGTTGGTGTAATTCATTAATTAATCTTGTGCGTCCGCCAGTATAACCTTTGATTTCGGTTACCGTACCATTAAGCAGTGAACAAATTTCCTGTAATGACAATTCCGTTGAAACACTCCTGAGCACAATCGAGTTCTGGGCTTTTATCGTACAGGGTGAACCATCTTCAATGATGGCTAGCGTGTTGAGGCGGAATAAGGGATCATATTCACCATTAAATTCCAATTTTGGCCATACATCTTCCCAATAACGTTCCAGGGTTTGGCGTAGTAAATTCAGTCCATCGGCATACCCACATACTCCCCGAATATTTAACCATGCTTGCATCAGGGCGATGATGACACGCAGATCTTTGGAACGGGACAGTAGGTGAGTGGCTTTTTTTTCCACCTCTATCCAGTTTGGTGGTTCAGCAGGGATGAGTACATCACCAAATTGCTGTTCAGGTTTCTCGATTAGGTTTCGCTCTAATGTCAGAAATTCATCATCGTATTCGAGGTCTTCCCCGCACGGAAACGCTACACTGATTGGAGTGAGTAAGGTATCAATATTCATGGTATTTTCAGCTTATATTCAGTTCACAAGTCCACAGTAAGGATATCGATCATGCTGTTTGAAGCCGTTTTGGATTTGGGCATGAGAAAGCAGGGAGATTAAACGGGCTGAAAATGCTGTTCGGGGTAAATGCTAGCAAGACAGTATGACCACTGATATTAAACCTTGCCCATAAGCTCATATCACCATTATTGGTTGACTCCCCTGTTTTACCGCGCCAGATACGTTTGGCATGATCCAGCAAGCGGTTTAGTGCCCAGAAACCTGACGTTGATAAGTTTGCCGTTGTACCATCCGTGAGATTTAATTGAATGCGAACCAGATTGATATTGGCAGGGCCAGGCCAGCTAATCAGTTGTGAAAGTTGCGGGCCGTGACTGTATTCTACTATCTGTCCATCAACATCCAGCACCATACTCAATATATCGTTACTCATATTGATTGGACGAACCATGACGCGAAATGATGGTGTTGGAGTTCCGTTGGTAAATAGCGTATTGCGGATAATCTGGGCCTGTTGGAAAGGTTTGAGCAGATTTCCCCCCCCTGGCAAGGGCTTGCCATTCACACCTGGCATAAATTGCCATTTTGGCAGAGTCGTATCTACTTTACCCACTAAATTTTTCTGGAAGAAACTGTCCATTAAGCCGGTTTCTGGCGCAAACATTCGTGCCATGTCATCGGGCTTAATATCCTGCTTTGCGTTAGGGTTTAACGGATAGCGATTGGCAATCGCCTGGTTGCAAAACCCGCCGATTTCTGTACTGAGATGCTTACCGACATTTTTCATATCACTAAGCTGAGTATCGCTACTGGCTCCCACTGCGAGTGACGAAACTATGCTTCTGAACGGTATAGGCAGGAGAGCAGATGTTGTTTGTAGCTGCGTGACAATCTGACCAGGGGGCAAGGGCATTCCTGCATTGGTTGCATTTTGTACTGAGGTTAAATACAGGTATAACTCGCTAATTTCTTTTAAGGTCTTATCAAAAGGGATACTTTGGGTGTTTTTATTTGGCCTTTTTGCTAACGCAATAATTGAGGCAAAAGATTCTTCTAATGCCCGCTCTGGTGTAGGTTGATTATTAACTGGCATTATTTGTTTGGGCACTAATTTCGTTAATTTATTTGATTGACTCTTCACAATACGGCTATTCTCAATATCGTTGAGTTGTTTGATATTATTGCTATTTTCATTCAGTATGACGTTTTTACTGATATTAATTAAAAGGTTACGCATAGGTGAATCAGAAGAAGACAACAGGCGTGAAGTGTTGATCCGTTGTTCCAGGGTATCGATATTTATCAAACCAATATCCGCCAGAAACTCGTTCCATTGATATATATAGTCGTTAATATAAAATTGCTTAACAGCGGATTTTATTTCCTTATCGGTCTGCTTTTTTGCATAGCTACCGAGTACCCAACTGTCTTGTGAATATAAGGTTGTTAGAAAAGTGTTGAGGTTTTTCTCAATACCTTGCTGATAACCCGCTGGGGTGAACATCCCTGATATGCCATCTGTAATGGGCGCACCACTGATACGTGAGAAAGCCAATTCAGCCTGCGGACCTGCGAGTGATTCCAGATTTACGGGGGCTAAACTGGGATCATTGATTAATTTTTCCTTCATATAGTTATAAGCACGTTGTGCTGGTGGAATATTGCTAATTAATTGCTGTTTTTTTTTGATCAGCGCGTCATCGCGAATGAAAGGAGATGTGACAACTTGGTTATCTAACAATTGGCCGATGTGTTCCGAGATTTGTTGCAAATGCTGCTGGGTTGTGTCTGTGTTTAATTGGGTTTTCAAATATTGCATGATCCAATTATGCAGAAACTTACCATCATAATGCTTAGGCTGGTATAACATTTGATAAGCCTTGAGCGTATTGTAGGTGTTCTCTATGTCATCGTTGTTGTCATCATACAGCTGGTTAGTGATGATAGTTGCTATCTGGGGCAACAATAATGTTTTTAGGGCCTTTCTATATAGAAAACGGCTGGCATCACTGATTTGTTCACCACAATACAATCCCATTCGATAGGATAAGGGGGGATCATTTAAGGAAAAACGTTGGCTTTTATCTAAATGAGCCAAACTATTTAAAATCGGCAGCAAGGCATAAATATCATTGGCATTCTTCTTTAAGTGAGCGCTTTGTTTTGCAATGGTCGGAAATCTGGCTTGTACTTCCATCAGGTAATCTTGGTTATTGTTGTAGCTTATCAAAAGTAAATTGGCTACCAATGCCAGTATTGCCACTGAAACAACATATTCCAATCCGCCCAGCAAGCGTCTGCGGTATATCCACCAGCGGTTATAACCGGCAATTCCTGCTTCATTAAAGATATTTTCCAGTAAATTTTTTATAAAGTAAGCCTGGCTGGCCGGAGCAGGATGAACACTTTCTTTATTATTCTCCCATGACATGGCTTCACTATTGTTATTGGTTGGTAACTGAAAATTGCGGTTAAATTTCTCCATGACATTGTCAAAGGAAAATCCTGTTTGTGTTCCACTGGTGAAATAGAGCCCACGTGGATAATAGGGTATTTCAAAGCCCGACTTTGCGAATACAATTTCAAGATATTGTGCGATCAGGGGGCGCAGGGATGCAAATTCTTGTGGGAATAAATAACTTTCGGCACATTGTTGTGAATTGTGTCCGTTTAAGAGAATAGAAGGTAATTCAGCATCTAACCGCAATACTAATTGGTTATACTGTTGATTAAGAATGTCATGCAAATCAAAATCAAGACCTTTATTCCGTTTTCCCCGTGAAGTGTTACTCCATGGGAAATTAAATCCCCAAATTTGTTCACGGGATTTTTTGTCAAAATGGGAGAAATAAGCACTAAATCCTTTTAATAAATCCGTCTTAGTGATCATGATATAAATAGGGAACTGTATTTTAAGTTGTTCATGTAGCTCTGACAGGCGCTTACGCAGCATATAAGCCTGCTGCTCCCGTTTTTCAGTAGATAGATTGAGCAAATCTTCCACACTAATAGTAATAATAATTCCATTCAGTGGTTGGCTTATCCGATATTTTTTCAACAGTCGGATGAAGTTTTTCCATTCATCAGCATCCTGTTGGTGAAAACTATCCTGTGTGACATAGCGACCTGTAGTATCTAGCAGAACGGCTTTATTGGTGAACCACCAGCTACAGCTATTCATGTCTTGTGTACTGTGCAGTGCCGATTTACCCAGGTAGTCCGACAGAGGAAAATGTAGACCAGAGTTTGTCAGTGCTGTCGTTTTGCCTGAACTGGGGGCACCGATAACCAGATACCAGGGTAATTGATATATATATCGGCGACTGAGAAAGTGTATCCAGCTTGGTTTATTTTTATTATACCAACCAGAAAAATAGGCTTTTTTCAATAACTTTGCAGCATCAGAGAAACGCTCTGCTAATGTAATATATTGTTCATTCTGCTTCTTTTCTTCGTTTTCATTTTTAGTGATGTTCAATTCCTTGGTCAGCTTTTGGTTAAGCCATGATTGGTATAACCGCGGCATTACTTTGATGAAAAACCAGATCAAGAAGAGAGAAATAATGGTAATGATCCGTGTTGTATTTGTTTCAAAAGGGAACTTGTTACCAACAGAAATAATGGGACCAATGAACCAGATAAAAAAAGAGACTGCCGTTACACTAAGAAAACTCCATGTCAACGGGCTGGTGATGATAGAAAAAAGTGCATTCAGCATGTCTTAATTTCCTTACATCGTTTGGCTTACAGGAGAAGCAAACAGTGTGATTTCAACTCGTCTGTTTTTGGCTCGATTACTGGCAGTATTATTGGGAACTAAAGGATTTTGGGCACCTTTTCCCTCTGCTTTGACTCTTTCTGGTTGGTTCAGATAACGTTGAAGTTCTTTTTGTACAGACTTGGCTCTCGCGAGTGATAAAGCATCATTGGATGAAAAACGGGAAAAACGGGTATTAATGGGAATATTATCGGTATACCCAACAACCAGAATTTCGCCGTTAAAATGGTTTAATACCTCAGCAACCCGCCTGATGACATCCAAATAGCCGCTTTTGATCTGAATGGCACTGGTGTTGAATAAACCAGCGCCTTTTAGCGTGATCACGCTTCTATCAGGTAAGTCAGTGACGTCCAATGATCCTGTGGCTATTTCATCCTGTAGCCTGTTTTGCAGGTTCAGAGTGCGTGGAAATCTTCTATCGCTGACGGTGATATTAGGCAAATTAGTCTGGTAGATTTTAGCCAAAATGGGATTAACCTTATCATTCAACTTCCAGTTCAGGTTTATATACAAGAGACATACCAGAAAACTTAATATTGCTATAGATATCCATACTGGTAAGGAAATATATTGAGGTTTATTCGGTAAGGTAATGGCTCGTGTTTTTTTTGATAACTCAATGGGATAACTACCTCTAATCGAACTTATTAACTGGAATAAACGTTGCTTCACGGTTTCCAATTGGGTACGGCCGTTATCGATGACACGATAGCGCCCTTCGAATCCAAGCAGGAGACAAAAGTGCATGAGTTCTAACAGGAACAAGTTGTCCTTGGGATTTTGCGACAACTTGGCTAATAGTTGGAAAAATTTTTCGCCCCCCCAAGTTTCATTATGAAAAGTGACGAGCAGGCCACTGCCAGACCAAACACTGCGCAACCCCCAAGGCGTGAGTGCTGCGGCCTCATCCAATGCGGTGCATAGACAGTAGCGGGCGCCAATGATCACGTTATAGGGTAGTTTGACTTGTTGGCATTCCACTTCAAAACGCCGGATTTCATTAATCAGTTGCTGGCGTAAATGGGTTGGATCAGGGTGAACAATTGAATGCCGGATCTGGGGGATCGTATTTAACAATGGATTTGCGGAAGAAACCAACGGGTTACGATTGGTATCATCAGAAAACACCTGATGTTCAGTTATCTGTTTTTCCTGCGTCATAGGCTTCATTACCTCGATTTTTCCTGATTACGGACAGCCCAAAACTCGATGATCAAGCCAGGGAACTCACCGGCCAGATGTAAGGCAAAACCGCTGGATTTCTCCATCTGTTTCCATAAGTCTCCCTCTTTTTCTAATTCAAAATAGACATAACCTGAATGCCAGGGAATTTGTCTGGGTACAGAGGGCATGGCGCGTAGTGAGAGACCGGGTAATTGCAATTGAACCAATTCACGTATACGGCCAACGGGGGCAATTTTCATTTGGGCAGGAAATTTGCTCATAAGCATATCATTTGCAACATCAGCATGGACGGCCAGAATAAAGCTGAACGTATGTATCATATCGGCGTTGGGTAATGTGGCGATATTCAAGCCATGAGAGTATTCCGTTAATGGCAACTGAATGGCATGTTCTTCAAGTATGATTGATAACCCTTGGCGTAGTTGGAACATAAGTTGGTTGAAGCACTGCGTTAAATTATCATGATCATAGAGAGGTAAATTTTCTTCCGGTACACGGTGTTGAGAAAATGTCGCCAATTCAGTGGCAAATTGTAGCCATTCGCTGAATAACCGTTCTGGATGCAATAGTGACAGGTTCTGCAGATGGTTCATCTGGCCACTATAGCGATTCAAAAGTGACAGCAAGAGAAAATCCATAATCTCAGAATCATTGTATCGCCCCAACTGTAACAGACGCTGGCTAATTTGTTGGCGGCGCTGTTCTAGTAAGTCTTGTATTTGATTAATAAAACTTCCTATTTGTGGATTCGCATGGCAGTTGAGCAGGGGCGGAATAAATTGCGAGTCAAGATAGAGTTTCTTGTCATTTGTTTTATTCATGACATATACAAGACCCAATGCGGTCCATTCGGGTGTTAAATCAGAGGCCAACATCAGACGCAAACGCATTTTGCCAAATTGTATTGCAGCATTGCCAACAGACATGGCATTAAAGTCGTTGACTTCAGCTTCAAAGCTAATAAAGCGTGCCAGCGAATCGCTTTTTTCACTGAAAATAACCTCTTCTTTTCCTCGCCGACAAGCCGGTACAGCCAGAACAACATGGTTATCAGACGGGTTTTCACCAAGCTGTAAGGGGGTGGGGGCATTGGCGGCATCAAAACTAAAAGGGGTTCCGTCAGGGAAAATACCACTGGCTGTGAAAAGGCTGACTTTACCCTGATTAAGCAGTTCCTGATCCAATTCGAGCGTTAAAAACCCCCAGTAGTAAGGGTGTTGTGTGATACCCCAGTCACGAACATAGGCTTCCAGGTAGTTTTCAGCCTGCTGGAAGTGGTGGGGACGTAAAAACATGCCTTCTGTCCAGATAACTTTTTCTGGTTTATTCATTATCTTATTTATCTCCTGTCACACAACTCAAGTTACATTCTTTAATGAGACTTAAGCCATTGTTAGTGACCTTTACGCATAGACGTAATTCTTCAGAAGGAGTGCGCCAAAATTCGTAAAAAGAGGGCTTTTCAGGTACAGGAACGGGAAATGAAATGCGCCATTTCTTGCCGTTCAAGTTTTTATACTCAGCGATGAGGCCGATGTAGTTAGCTTCCGGTTGGTTTTTTTCCAACAGGCAATGCGTAGATTGGGAAGGGAGTATAAACAATGGATCTTTATTAACCAGTTTATCGCCTAACGTATTCTGCGCTTTATTTTGCAGGGAAAAAAAATCGGCAGACATAAACTTTTCATTCGATTTTAGTAAAAAGACATCGATTTTCACGGGAGCGGAATCATTTACATTAGATTCTGTATTGAAAATGAGTTTATAGGGCGGCAAATTTGCTTTTGATGAACAACCCGTTATGACTATCAATGCTGTAGTTATCGATATGATAAGTCCTCTTTCTGCCATCTTTTTACTGAGTGAAAGAGACATTGTCATCATGTTTGTTAAAGCATATTGAGGCATAATGCACTGTTAATAAATAAAAAAGTCAAGCAGCCGTGATAAGAACTTTAGTTTGGCTGGGTACAAGGCGTGAACCCATGGCATTGGTCGAATTTTGCATAGTCGAACTGGAAAGTCGGGTTGCCGGAGAGCCTTTGATCAAGACGGAATTGGCCCCCATAACATGGCGGGCGCTACCCATCACGGTGCCGGAAGCTACACCACCATTAACGCCGGAGTTATCTCCTGTCGTCATGGGTATGGTTGTTGTCAAATTATGGGCTGGACAACCCATAAATAAGATATTGGTGGCATTGCTTATACCGGTAGTGCCTTGTGCCATATTGGGATAAGGCACAGGTACAGGTGTAAACATTGGCGTCAGGCAGACATCAGGAACGGCTATATCCATTCCACCACTTTGTGTGTTAGCAAACATAGTTTTATCCTTAGCCGATATGAATTTGTTCAGCGTCGATTTTGGTTATGGCTTTTGCCGAGACAATAGCCTGCTGAGCATGTAAGCGGGCATAATTTTCAGCCTGCATATCTAATTGACCTGCACGAACCTGCTCTGTTTGGGTGGTATGACGAAATAGACGATGACTCAGTTGTGTAACTGTTTTCCAAAGAGATTCGAACTGATTACCAACCAGACGAGTGATTGAGATCCATGCCGACAGGGATTCCCCGCTATATTGCATTTCATTGATATGACAGTTGCCATTATTGGCGGTGATAGCGAATCCGTTGCTGTGCATGCTTAGGTTCCCTTGCGCGGTGATGGTAAGATCACCTGGGACGCTGATTTCAGCAATGTGCTGTTGTTCCGCCCGTTCCAATATGGCTAATATCCAGAGTTGGTTGTTGGTTTTCGTCATTAACACCATATCCCCCATGCTGGGTATCAATAAACAACTGGCGGCTTGTCGGCAATGCCAGCCACGGTTGTTATGGCTTTCCACCATAAAACTGCCATCTGGAAGAACGTTAACAATCTGGCCGGTAATCTGCTGTAATGGCTCAGTATTAAGAGTGAATGAAGAAAGTGCATAAGCGGATTTCGTCATTTTGATTCTCCTGATGAAAGCTTGTTATGTCGTATATTCCACTCTTCAGCGGCAAATAGTTCAGGATCATTTTCCAGAATACCTTGACGGTCAGAAAATAGAGTTCCAATTTGTTGAGCACGATGAAAAAGTGTTCTCATAAATTGAGCAGTGCGAAAATCACTATTGTTGACGTTTGCATAGGAAAAATCGGTGTAACGCATATTACAGCCTGTAAATTGTGCGTTCATTGCCTGTACTTTGTGCATAACCGCCAATGCCAGGTTACTATGCCGAAAATCGGCAAATTCAAGGGATGCTTGAATAAAAAGGGCTTGTTCAAATAGGCTATTTTGGCAACGGGCTTGGGTTAAATCAGCTTCAGTAAATAATGCCTGGGTTGCATTGACATTTGATAGTAAGGCGTCTTTTAAAATGGCACCTTTGAAATTGCAATTAGTCAGTATGGCGTGATTAAAATTGACGGATTCAAGCTGACTATCCATAAATTGGCACATTTTAAAGATTTGTTTATGGAAATTTTGCTTACGCAGATCGCATTCGAAAAAAACGGTTTTATTAAATTCACTGGCAGAAAAATGGCTTGTTCGTAAATCCTGCCGAAAATAAGTGACCAAAAAAAAGTGACCGTGGCTAAACCTTGTTTGATCCATTGATGATGCAAAAAATATGATTCGTTCGAAGTCACTGTGGCTGAAATCAGCATGTTGCAGTGAACAAGATGCAAACTGGTTATTTTTCTGTTTTGTCGTTGTAAATTGGGTTTTTTCTAAAACAGATTTATGGAATACATTGCCGGTTAATGTGCTGTTATTAAAGACCGCGAGCTTCAGATTACACTGTTCAAACGTGCTTTGCTCAAGTACAGCCGAGTCAAAAATAGCGCCTTGTGCCTGACACTCGGTAAAATTCGTTTCTTTTATTAAAGTTCGAGAAAAATCAGCACCTGAAAAATCGACTTCTTTAAAAATGCCGCCAGATAAGTCACGTCCAGTCAGGGAAATATTCTGCAAACTGATTTTTTCAATAACCTCACCTTGCTTGATTTTGTCTACTAATTCATCGGCTGTCAGTGAACTCATATCACATCCTTATCCCGTTTGGGCAAGGTCTTGGTGCGCTTAATATAAGCATCTGTAATTGAGGTTGAATCGCTGATAATTGATTGGGACATATCAGTGCGGAATAGGTTGGCACCCTGTAAGTCGGCATTATTGAAGTTGCATTTCTGCATAAATGCGCTCATCAGGTTAGCGTTATTCAGTAAGGCACCCCGGAAATCTGTCCTAATAAACAGGCATTTTTCGGCATTAAGGTACTGCATATCAACTGACTGGCAGTTGGATTCACTGAGATCGGTATTACTCAAGGTTGTGGCATAGAATTTCGCCCCGACTAACGGCAATTGGCGCAAATTACATTCTGTCAATGTTGCATGGCTGAAATCGGCTTGATTAAGCTCACTGTCCATGGCAAATGCGCAGGTCAACAATTTGGCTGACTGAAACCGGATACCGTTTGCTTTAGTTTCCACCCATGAACAACTTTCCAGTTTTGCGTAATCAAAAATTGCTTGTGTTAGCGTGCACTTAATAAACGAAACTTTATTCAGGTTTGTGTGATTGAAGCTAAGAGCAGGAAGTTCAAGCCCTATAAATGTACAGTTTTTCCACTGTGAATATTGGAATTGGCAATGCGTAATAAATATTTTTTGCAGAAATAGCCCTGTAAACAGGGTATGGTCAAAGTGACAATGGTCAAATCGCGTTTCTTGCAGCTGGGTTTTAGTGAAACTTGCAGAAGAAAAGTCACTCTGTTCACATTTAGCCAGCGACAGGCTGGCATGATCTAATTTGGCGCCACGTAATGAGGCGTTGCAAATTTCAGTCCTCGCCAGCATAGCTTCGTTGAAATTTGCTTCGTCCAACTGACAATGGTTTAAACATGCGCTTTCCAATAAAGTGCGAGTGAAATTAGCTCCCCGTAGATCCATGCCTGACAAATCCGCGCCAGTAAAATCCATGCCAGTGAAATTTCCCCCTTGCAGCATGATTTTTTGTACTCTTTTACGAATGATCTGTGACAGGCTACCTGTTAAGCGCAGGGCAGGGCTTTGTGCCTGTACTGAAGACAGATACATTGAGTGTAGTGTTTGCTCGATTTGTGCCAGCTCTTTATCATTGAAGTCTAATGGGTGCTTTTGTAACATATCCCGCATCTGATGCAGATTTTCTGGCCCCTTGGGTTCTGACTTTGCCGTTATTTTTTCAATATCAATGCCGTGTTCTTTGGCTAAAGCCATTGCTTTTTCTTTCTGTAATTCAGCCTCAGCCTTTTTTTCGGTGGTATATTGTTCGATTTTTTCCATGAACTCTGGTAACTCAGCCAGTTTTGGAGCAGGAGGGGGAGGTTCTGTATCAACAGGCAGTATCGTATTGATATCGTAGCCATATTCAGACAAGCGTTCTTGTTGCTGTTCACGCAGGCGTTTTTCACGATTTTGCAAGTTTTGTCGCAATGGTGAACTATTTTCTGGTTGTTCTGTATCTAGCCACGGGCCAATCATCTCTTCGGCGATAAGATCTTTTTCCCGAAAAGCGTATAGGGCGCCTTTTTCTTTATCCAATCGTTGTTCAAGGACATGCAGGTAATGTTCCGGCGGACGAGGATTATCGCTTAATTCTAATGCCGATATCATTTGCAAGACATCCCTGGCATCATCTTCATTAATTTGTGCGCTGCCATGCCAAACCAGAACCATTTTTTCCAGGTGAGGAAAGAACCATACCGTTGTGTTGCGCATGACGACTTCTTCAAAAATCTCCTCATCAAGACGCAACCGTTTGATAAAACAACGTGCGTTCCATGCAGGCAGAATGCCTTCCTGAACAGGTTGTTCTGGATGCATATTCCAAATGCGCCACGCCGCTTTCTCTGGCAGTGTGGTGTTTTCTTCCCACCATTGATCTTCGGGGGCAGCATTAAATATCCGCCAGTCAATGTCATTGGCAAAACCGGGGAATTCATTTTCCAGCCAGGCTTTGTCGTATTTTTTTCCAATACGGGTAAAACGACGCGGCCATACAAAATCTAAAGGGCAAAAGCTGGCCGGAATGGGAATTTCCTGTTGTGATGCCAATTGCCGTTGTGATGTTAAGCGATGGTGCAGGGCTTCAATATTGGGCAGACGATGAATTTTCAGCTTATTATCCCGTTCTTCTGGGGTGAAACCAATTCCGTATGGGTTTTCTTCACAGCCCTCCCCCCCAAACGCTCGACTCCAGTCTAATCGCATTTGTGTAAAGGGTTGGGGTTTTGAAGGAGAATCATCAATCCAATAGCGATCACCAAACGCAACTAATGTCTTGTCCAACTGCCCAATCTGAATACGTGCAGCACAGGTGGTTTTATCAGCTTGGTGGTGGGTATAGGCATATCCTGTCGCCAAAAATTCAGCACACGACTTCGGCATAGCGAGATCGATAACACCATTACAGGTTTGCAACTCATTTTCTGCAAGTTGCCAAAGTTCTATTTCCGGGCGTAAGCGTGGGCTCGCTCCCATATCTGCCAGTGCCATAATGGAAATTCCGAGGTAGTTGTTTTGTAACCAACGATAAGGCCGATAAAGTACACTCAGGCGCAACGGTTTGATGATTTTCATAACAACCCTGGAGGTATTGGCAATTATTCATGGGGATAGTTATTAGAAGATAGTCATTAGTTGAGGATATGTAAGCTGCTATTTGAAATATTGGCGCTTGAATTCTCAATTGAAACCTCTGACTCCTCCAATGTTATCTCCGCTGTTTGTATACCAACTTCTGTTTGTTTTTTGGATATCCCTGTCTTACTGATGCTACAGCCAGTAAATGATATGTCTAGACCTTTTACATTCAGCGACTCTGCACCGGCACTGTATGACTGCTCGGTAGCATTGAATGTTATTACGGCCGCACTCATTGAGAAATGTGTTGTGGTTATAGAAGCATATTTCGTTGTAATAATAGATTGCGGACAATCTATTATTACATTGGTATCGCTTTTTATCGTAATGAGGTTGGGGCTTGAGATTGCCGTCACTCCTGTAATGTTCTGCACCCAATTCCCCTCAATTTTTGCGTTTAAATTCCCATTAAGTGTGTAAGTATCACCACCATTAATCTCGGTTTTTCGTCCATTTTTGATGGTTTCTTGCTGACCATTGTTGATCGTTAATGTATCTTTGCCTTGAATGGTTGTTTCATGGTTTGCCTTATAGGTAAAGTTAGCATTTCCAGTCACAGTATCTTTTTGCTGTTTTTTTATTTCAGTCGTACGGTTTCCATCAATAGTGACATTTTTATCTTTTTCTACCGAGATATTCATGTTCCTTTCTGCATGTAGATCAAATAATTCCTTATCCGGTTCATCATCTAAAAAGAGATAATTTGCCTGATCATGCTTACCTCCCTTGGTATTCGACATAATACCAACACGAGTTTCATGTTTAGGTAGTTCCCATGGAGGCATATTCTCATTGTTATAAGTGCTGCCAATCACTAAAGGTTTATCAGGATCACCATTGACGAAACTGATAACCACTTCTTCGCCCACACGAGGGACACATATATTGCCATAACGCCAGCCAGCCCAATGGCTCGCAACACGTACCCAGCAAGAGCGGGTATCATCTTTTTTGCGATCCTTATCCCAACGGAATTTCACTTTTATACGGCCGTATTTGTCAGTCCATATTTGTTTATCTTTGGGGCCGGTAACAACAGCAGTTTCAAGACCGGTCACTTTTGGCCACGGTGTCACTGCCAGCGGTTTCCAATGAGTGTTGGCAGGAATTGCTTCAAATTGAATCGTGTTTTTGTTTTTATCTGCGTCTGAATTAAACAGGTCGCCAGTGAGTGTATTAAAGATATCATCAACAACGATATCAAAAACATCGTCAGAAGAACTGGCTATGTAAGGTTTTTCATAAAGAAAGTAGTGTGCGCCTATAATTAAATAGTCACCATGATCATCGCCTTTGATGTCATTGGGGAGTGATAGTGTGAAAGTACTTCCCGGAGCGATTCCCAGCACATTGCCTTTGCTATTAACCAGTTCACTTTTTGCTTCGGCAGCTTGCTGGCGAACTCGGGCATAAAATTGCCCTTGTTCATTTTCTACATAGCGTCCGGGCCAAATGAATATTTCTGTGTTATCAATAGAGCTGATTGGGGTCTGAGTAGCGGTATATAACTCAGCCCGTGGTTTACGGAAATCGTAGTCATCAAGGCTGTATGTATTTGGTATAGTGATACTGTAAACATTCCAATTGTAGATATATTCTTTGATGTGTGCTCTTGGTGAATCACCCTTGTTGATATAGTAAATATTTTCATATCCAGGCATTGGCTCATGTGATTGAGGCGCATCAACCAGGATCATAGTATGGTTTCCCATTTCATGTTTGAAATAATAGTAAATTCCTTCATGTTCCATCAGGCGATGGATAAAATCAAAATCAGTTTCATTATGCTTGACGCAATATTCCCATGTGCGATATTTTTCAATAAGCTGATTTTCAAATAGAATGTTAGCCTTATTAAGAACTTCGGCGATAATATCGGGTACAGTATTATCTTGCCATATACTATAACCAAGATTTTGTTTTAATTCCCATAACTTAGGTTTGACAGTGGCCGTATATAAATAAAGCCTGTCATCATACTTATAGAATGGGGCATAGGATATCTTTTCTATATAACCACTTAGATATCTTGTTTGTGCTGTTTTATTCTTTATTTCTACCGTTAATATCGTCTTATGCAGCGCTATTGGGTCTGATAACCTCTTTTCGCTCAATAATTCAATCTCAAACTGATAGGCTTCAGATAGTCTTTCTATCCCTCTAAGGGATTTGAAATATAACGTATTATCAGATAATGAGGTATGTGCGATAAACTGTCTTTCCATAAGGATATCCTTGCTTTACTTAAAGCTACCGCATATTCCTTGCAGGGCTAAGGAACATACAGAAATGGGAATGTAGGGCGATAGTTTCTCTGATCTATGAGTTAAGCATAATGTTTAGTATTTGCAATCTACAGGTGCTATCTCGTTTATGAAATATATAGTTTTGTTTTTAGTTTAATTTGGTTGTTAGGTGTTTTTTTATATGTGTTTATTAAGTAAAGGGTTTTAATAAACACAAGGTCGTTTTTCGTTATAATTAACGTTAATCTTACAATTAAGAGAAAACTTCACCAATACCGCTCAGAAGCCGCAGTAGAGATAGTATGTGAAATGATTCAGCCGCAGAAGCCAGATAATGACAGATAGCGGAGAATACAATGACAGGAATGCATCCGTGTTTATACCAATCTAACTTCAGGTTGCCGCTGGCAAATCAATGTGATTTTTTATATCTCCCCGCTACGCGGGAAGATATAAGACGCATCTTGAAAGGAGATTGGTATATAGAAAATTAGTCCATAAAAAATTTTTAATTATACTTTGCAGATATTAAATGAATTATATACAAGTTTAATTAATTAAATTCTGGTTTATTTATTTTTTAATTTATAATCAAAGGTTATAAAAACAAAAATATAAAATATTAATTTATTTAATTATATGATTCACATAATAACTAAACCAATCTAACTTCAAGATGCGTGTGATTTCTCCCCGCAAAGCGGGGGAGAAATCAGGCTTCATACAGTGTTGTAAATTGCAACTTGAAGTTTAATGCGTATAACTTCAAGATGCGTGTGATTTCTCCCCGCAAAGCGGGGAAGAAATCAGGCTTCATACAGTGTTGTAAATTGCAACTTGAAGTTTAATGCGTATAACTTCAAGATGAGTGTGATTTCTTCCCGCGAAGCGGGGAGAAATCAGGTTTCATATTGTGTTGTAAATTGCAACTTGAAGTTTAATGCGTATATACTTTCAAAAGTGCTTGCATTTATATAATAAATTCACTCATGAAAGCCCTCTGAGTAGTCATCTTAAAAATGTCTTCTTTCAGGAGAAATTCATCTCTGAAAGTTGCGGTTCTAAAAGTCATTTCTCTGTCAAATAATGTGTTTGATTAATAGACAAGGCGGGATTTCGCTTTGCCTTTGATTTAATCAAAGATAAGTTGGCTGCGGAATCCCCTGATCAAGTGGCTCTTCAACGTTTAGCTGCCTGACGGCCCTTTTTACTGGTATTCTGTTCAGCCTTGAAATGAATAGAAATTATTAATATTCAACAAGATTAGCTTGATTTATTTGGCTTAATCGCTTTACATCTTTTATGTTCGTTCCATAAAAATCAATCTTAGAAAATACCATGAATTTACTGAAATCACTGGCAGCGGTCAGCTCAATGACGATGTTCTCCCGCGTTTTGGGCTTTATTCGTGATGCCATCATTGCTCGTATATTTGGTGCTGGCGTGGCGACAGATGCCTTTTTCGTTGCCTTTAAACTGCCTAACTTACTGCGTCGTATTTTTGCTGAGGGCGCTTTTTCACAAGCGTTTGTGCCCATACTGGCTGAGTATAAAAATCAGCAGGGGGATGAAGCGACACGCACTTTTATTGCCTATATATCAGGAATGTTGACGCTGATTTTGGCAATAGTCACCGTGATAGGGGTGATAGCCGCACCTTGGATCATCTATGTGACGGCGCCGGGTTTTACAGATACACCGGATAAATTCACTTTAACCCGTGATTTACTCAGAATTACCTTCCCTTATATTTTCTTGATATCGTTGGCTTCGTTAGCAGGAGCGATTCTCAATACATGGAATCGCTTTTCTGTGCCCGCTTTTGCACCAACATTGCTTAATATCAGCATGATCATTTTCTCGCTGTTTGTGGCACCTTACTGTAATCCACCCGTGATGGCATTAGGTTGGGCCGTGATTGCTGGTGGTATTTTGCAATTGGCTTATCAGCTTCCGCACCTGAAAAAAATAGGTATGCTGGTATTGCCACGAATTTCCTTTCGTGACAGCGGCGTATGGCGGGTTATTCGCCAGATGGGGCCGGCTATTTTGGGGGTTTCTGTCAGTCAAATTTCATTGATCATCAACACCATTTTTGCTTCATTTCTGGTTTCTGGCTCGGTTTCGTGGATGTATTATGCCGATCGTTTAATGGAATTACCTTCGGGTGTGCTGGGAGTGGCATTAGGTACGATCCTTCTGCCTTCACTGGCAAAGAGTTTTTCCAACGGGGATCACCAGGAATATAGAAAGTTAATGGATTGGGGATTGCGCCTTTGCTTTTTGTTGGCGTTACCTTGCGCGGTGGCGTTGGGTATTCTGGCAGAACCCTTAACCGTGTCACTCTTTCAATACGGCAATTTTTCTGCCTTTGATGCAGAAATGACACAACGGGCGTTGATTGCGTACTGCTTTGGCTTGATGGGATTGATTGTGGTTAAAGTCCTTGCTCCTGGTTTTTACTCCCGTCAGGATATTAAAACCCCAGTCAAGATTGCGATTGCAACCCTGATTTTGACTCAGTTAATGAACCTTGCTTTTATTGGCCCATTAAAACATGCGGGATTGGCGCTTTCTATCGGTTTGGCTGCCTGTTTCAATGCCAGTATGCTTTATTGGCAATTGCGCAAGCGTGAGATTTTTAAACCGCTGGCAGGATGGGGGATCTTCCTATTGAAGTTGGCGGTGGCAATTGCGGTCATGGTTGGGGTATTACTGACCATATTGTGGTTTATGCCTGCCTGGGATCAGGGCAATATGGCATTGCGCCTGCTACGATTGATAGGGGTTGTGATTGCGGGGGCAGGGAGTTATTTTGCTGCCTTGGCTTTGATGGGGTTCCGATTGAAGGATTTTGCCCAACGAGGATTGATGTAACTATACCCATCTCACTTCAAGATGCATATTGTTTCTCCCCGCTCCGCGGGGAGAAATGCACCAACGTTTGCATAATTTTTTTTGGCGGGCTGTTTCTCCCCTCGAAGTGGGGAGAAATCACACGCAGTTCTTAAAATTAGATTGGTATAGGTTATTAAAAACAGTTATCACGTGATAACTGTTTTTAATAACGCAAAAATAAAATAAATAACTAGTATCATAATAGGCGTAGATCTGAATTATTTTATGGATAAGAGTCACTAAAAAAGTGAGTTAATATCAAAACTTATAAGGTGTTTGTATATGTTATCGTATATTGGCAAAGGCACTGTTTTATTCTTTTTCCTTTACACATTATTGGTCCCTTATACGATAACAAACTCCTTTGCCGATAATTATCTGGCGTCTGAAAAAAAAGAGCGCGTTAAAAAAAACAATCATCCTCCACCCAGTGCGATTACTAAAAATATCCAAATGGCAGGCAATATCCTGTCATCTTCCCCTTCAGAACTGGCAGAACAAGCTAAATCCTACGCGATAGGGCAATTTAACAGTGCAGTCGCTTCCGGTGCACAAAAATGGTTATCACAGTTTGGTACTGTCAGAATTAATTTTGGGCTGGATAGAAAGGGAACGCTAAAAAACAATTCATTCGATCTGTTACTGCCACTTTATGATAATCAAGCAGATTGGTTGTTCTTTTCCCAACTAGGTTATCGTAATAAAGACAGCCGGAATACCATGAATCTGGGGTTAGGTGGTCGTTATTTTTATCAGGACTGGATGTATGGTCTGAATATCTTTTATGACTATGACCTGACGGGTAAAAATCAGCGTCTTGGGTTGGGCGGAGAAATAGGGGGAGATTATATTAAATTGTCCGCTAACACCTATACTCGCTTGAGTAACTGGAAAAACTCACGGAATTTTGCCGGTTATTATGAACGCCCAGCCAATGGTTATGATATTAATGGGGAGTTTTTCTTACCTGTTTATCCTCATTTGGGCGCCAAACTGTCTTATCAGCAGTATTTTGGCGATGACGTGACTTTATTCAATCGTGACACAAAACAGAAAAACCCTGTACTGGCGACATTGGGACTGTCTTACACTCCGGTTCCACTGTTTACCTTGGGGGTGGATTATAAACAAGGAGGAAGTGGGCACAGCGAAACGCAGTTTTTGGCGAATTTTAACTATAAACTGGGTGTTCCCCTAAGTATGCAGTTATCGCCAGAAAATGTGGCGGCGGCAAGGGCATTAGCGGGTAGCCGTTATGATTTGGTAGAAAGAAACAATCATATTGTGCTTGAGCACCAGAAAAAACCGCTCCCTCAACTGTCATTACCGGAAACAATTGTTGGATACAGCCAGGAGCAGCACGAGGTTACCGTCAAATTATCCTCAGATGCCTTTGTTAAGCAGATTCATTGGACGACGAATAAAGATTTTGAAAAAAACGGTGGAAAACTGTCTTCCCGCGTCGGTCACACCATAAAAATCACCCTGCCAAAATATTTATCCGGTGGTAACCAAAATAACAATTACCCCATCTATGCTCTGGCTGAATTGGAAGATGATCAAAAACTAGCGCCTGTTGCCATGCACGTGATTGTCAAGCCTTTCATGCTGAAGAAACGGGAAGGGAGCAGCAACTTTACTCCAGCGGGACCATTGCCGGCGACGGGGAATAAAAAGGACGGATATACGTTTGACCCTGTGATTACCTTTGATACGGTCAATAGTGCCTCGATAAAAAATGCCACCATCAGCCACGTGCAGTGGATAACCGATCCTAAAGCTGGCCCGGATACGGGGTTGCAATGGATTGGCTGGGAATCCTCAGATTCTGTGGAACTCGATGAAAATGGGCATTTCAAACATAAACCGATTTTAATGAGTACCCGGCGACATAAAGATGTCAAAGTATATCTGCAATTGGATAGCCAACCGCCACAATTAGTCGGCGAGGTTAGTTTTGATGAAAATCCAGCTAGTTTCCACATCGAGGAAGTTAAAGTTTCACCTTCAGTACCGTCACAGGTAGCCAATGGTACCCAGGCTTACACCTACAGTGCTGTGGTATTAGATAGTGATAACAATCCGGTGAGAAACCAAGAAATTGCTAATGTGGAATGGAGCATTACACGAAATGGTCAGGATGAAAGTCATAATAAGGATCTTATTTTTAATCATAGCGGGGCGACGACGAACGGGGAAGGGCAATTAATGGCAACATTAGCCAGTATAGTGGAAATAAAAGATGTCACGGTTTCACTCGCCATTAAAGGCCAGACTCCTGTTCCTGCACAACGTCCGGTGACCTTTACTGCGACTGCGGATAAGTCGAAATATCATATTCAAGAGGTGAGTGTGGCGCAGCCAGGAACAGGTTCGTTGGTGGCGAACGGCAAAGATACGTATACCTATACGGCGGTCATTGTTGATGCTCAGAATCATCCGGCGCGGAACCAAAAAATTACCGGTGTGAAGTGGCGGGCTATGACTAAGGATGGCCAGGATTTGAGTGCCAATCCGAATTTCAAGCTGACGCATGATGGCGATACAACAGGTAATCAAGGGGAATTAGTTGCCTACCTGAAAAGCATTGAGGCAATACAAGATGTGGTGGTTTCACTGTCCATTGAAGGCCAACAGCCTGTTCCTGCACAACCTCCGGTGACTTTTACTGAGGATACGTCGAAATATCGTATTAAAGGGGTGGGTGTTGGGCAGCCAGGAACAGGTTCGTTGGTGGCGAACGGCCGGGATACGTATACCTATACGGCTGTCATCGTTGATAGGCAGGGAAATAATGTAAATAATCAAAAAATTACCGACGTGAAGTGGAGTGTTAAGACAAAGGATGGTCATGATTTGAGTGCCAATCCGAACCTCAAATTGACGAATGACGGGGATACAACGGGTAATCAAGGTGAATTAGTTGCCTACCTGAAAAGCATTGAGGCAATACAAGATGTGGTGGTTTCACTGTCCATTGAAGGCCAACAGCCTGTTCCTGCACAACCTCCGGTGACTTTTACTGAG
>NZ_JADEUF010000260.1 GCF_015163655.1 Xenorhabdus griffiniae
TGCTCTTGGAGCCGAGGCCAGTCGCAGATACCAGCTGGCTGCAACTGTTTAATAAAAACACAGCACTGTGCAAACACGAAAGTGGACGTATACGGTGTGACGCCTGCCCGGTGCTGGAAGGTTAATTGATGGGGTTATCGCCTCGGCGAGAAGCTCTTGATCGAAGCCCCAGTAAACGGCGGCCGTAACTATAACGGTCCTAAGGTAGCGAAATTCCTTGTCGGGTAAGTTCCGACCTGCACGAATGGCGTAATGATGGCCAGGCTGTCTCCACCCGAGACTCAGTGAAATTGAACTCGCTGTGAAGATGCAGTGTACCCGCGGCAAGACGGAAAGACCCCGTGAACCTTTACTATAGCTTGACACTGAACATGGAGCCTTGATGTGTAGGATAGGTGGGAGGCTGTGAAATGTGGACGCCAGTCTGCATGGAGCCATCCTTGAAATACCACCCTTGAATGTTTGATGTTCTAACGCCGGCCCGTAATCCGGGTTGCGGACAGTGTCTGGTGGGTAGTTTGACTGGGGCGGTCTCCTCCCAAAGTGTAACGGAGGAGCACGAAGGTTGGCTAATCCTGGTCGGACATCAGGAGGTTAGTGCAATGGCATAAGCCAGCTTGACTGCGAGAGTGACGGCTCGAGCAGGTGCGAAAGCAGGTCATAGTGATCCGGTGGTTCTGAATGGAAGGGCCATCGCTCAACGGATAAAAGGTACTCCGGGGATAACAGGCTGATACCGCCCAAGAGTTCATATCGACGGCGGTGTTTGGCACCTCGATGTCGGCTCATCACATCCTGGGGCTGAAGTAGGTCCCAAGGGTATGGCTGTTCGCCATTTAAAGTGGTACGCGAGCTGGGTTTAGAACGTCGTGAGACAGTTCGGTCCCTATCTGCCGTGGGCGTTGGAAGATTGCAAGGGGCTGCTCCTAGTACGAGAGGACCGGAGTGGACGCACCACTGGTGTTCGGGTTGTCATGCCAATGGCACTGCCCGGTAGCTAAGTGCGGAAGAGATAACCGCTGAAAGCATCTAAGCGGGAAACTTGCCTTAAGATGAGTCTTCCCTTACTCCTAGAGGGTACTGAAGGAACGTTCGAGACGAGGACGTGGATAGGCCGGGTGTGTAAGCGTTGCGAGACGTTGAGCTAACCGGTACTAATGAACCGTGCGGCTTAACCTGACAACACCGAAGGGGTTTTCGGGAGTGGAAAGAGAGACGGGTTTCAGAGCAGA
>NZ_JADEUF010000261.1 GCF_015163655.1 Xenorhabdus griffiniae
TGCGTGCGCCATCTGCTGGATCAACAGCAACAGCTTGCGCGTCTGCGGCGGCATTTCATCCAGCGTCCGGCCTAAAATTTCATGGGCTAACTGATTGGCGAGCCGGATATCATCTTTGGTGACTTCGATGTATTCCAGCGTTTTCCCGCGATGCTCGGCGGTTTTGATGTTCCGCTGGTATTGGTGCAGCAAGGCGATGCTCTGGATAAGCGTCAGGTATTTCATGTGGTCACGGCGGGTACGGGTTTTGTCTGACATAAAGGTCAGTTGCGACGCATACGGATTGACGACATTCAGCGGTTTCAGCAGCCGCTGCGCATTCTGGTGAAGCTGTGTCAGATAATCGCGTTCGTTCTCAGCCAGCAGGCCTTCGAGCGTCTGCTTCTGGCGCTGCAACGCATGGATGGCTTCGGTCTGTTCGCGGGATTCATTGACGGTCAGCACCAGACAGCGATTGAGCAGCTCTTCATCCACATCAATGGCCGTCGTGGTGAGCATCAGCATCACCGGGCCTTTGACGGTATAGCTTTTGGTGACCAGGTTGCCGGTCGCTTCATCCTTGCCCGTGCTGGCCATTGTCAGCTCGCCGTCCGACTGCAACAGCTTGAGCGCATAGGCGGCCTGCCGCACGCCTTCTTCTTCCGCTATCGCTAAAATCTTGTGCTGGAGATTGGTTTCACCGAGATAGAACAGACTTTGCCCGGTCATGGCGCTGTACTGGATGCGTTCTTCTTCGGGGATCAGGTTTAAGACGGCATCCATCAGGCTGCTCTTGCCGGCGGCGCTGCTGCTCTGGATCAGGACAGCTAAGGGTTTGGGTAACTTTCGGCTTACCGCCGCCAAAAAGCCCGCCAGTAAGTTAGTGGATTCGCCAACCACACCACAGGCGGCTAAGTCAGCTGTCACTCGTGCTGTCAGATAGGGATCTTGCAGCAAGGCCAGTGCGGCTTCTTGCTCGGTGTCGCTCATTGTCGGCACATTGACCCCGGATGCCGCACCGCCTTGTTGTTGCCATTGCTCAACCGCCAGTAACACCTGCCCCAGCGAACGGCGTAGATCCACTTCGCCCAACCCCAGCTCAGCGGCGGCCAGTCGCGCGTAGCTCTGGCGTGAACGGGCGCTCATCAGGTCAACACCATCCGCGAACAACACGCCGCTTTGCCTGTCCAGCACCTGTGCATTGAGCTTCATGGCCGCAGCCCCGGCTTTTACTGTGCTCATGCCGCGCAGA
>NZ_JADEUF010000262.1 GCF_015163655.1 Xenorhabdus griffiniae
CTCATCAGGTCAACACCATCCGCGAACAACACGCCGCTTTGCCTGTCCAGCACCTGTGCATTGAGCTTCATGGCCGCAGCCCCGGCTTTTACTGTGCTCATGCCGCGCAGACACCATTGCAGTGTGCTAACGGAGATCAGCAGTTCGCCATTGTCGCCGGATTCACAGACCACATTCGGCGTCACGCGGGGCGCGGGTTCGGCAGCTAAAGGGGAAGCGGATTCTGACACCGTGTCCGGCTCCGGCGTCTGGCGCTCAAGGGCCATCATATCTGCCGCATCCTGCAGTGGCACGGCACTCTCAAGCAGCAGGGCAAAGGCGGTTTCTGGCTCAGCCACCTGACACAGATAGTCGTTGGCATCCCTGCCTGGCGGGAACACTACGCGTAACGGTGTAATGCCTTTGACAACCAGCTCGGCGGCCAGTTTTACCGCGGCATCATTGCCTGCCGTATCATTATCAAAGGCGATCAGCACCTGCTTAGTGCCGTGCTGCTCAAAGACCTGCCAGTGATCCGCGGTCACACCATGCACCCCATAGGCCGCCGTGACATGGCGCTGGCCTGCAACCCAGAACGACATCGCATCGATCAGCGATTCACACAGGATCAGCGATTTGGATGCACCCAGCGCCGCGGCATTCCAGACACCTTTGTGCGCGCCCGGCAGGTACAGATGGCGCACCACCGATGCCCGCAGATCATCGCTGATCATGCGTCCGTACAGCTCATGGATTTGCCCCTGTGCATCCATCACCGGCACAACCAGCGCACCGCGCAGGTGCTCCCGCCCGTTCTCCCGCAGCACCCCGATCGCTTGCAGACGACGGCGGATTTCCGCCCCGGCCTTGTACTTACGGGCAGGCAGGCGGTAAGCGAGTGTCCGGTTGGCAAAGCCGAGTTTAAACTGGCTGACCAGCTCAGGATGGTTGAGCCGCCGCTTGGACAGATAGGCCTGGGCTTCCGGGGCATTGAGCAAGGTATGGTGATAAAAATCAACCACCCGTGACAGCAGCACCTGTTGCCCGATGGCATCACGGGCCAGCTCTTCCGGCTGCACCAGCGGCTCCACCGCCGGATTGTGCCCCAGCACCGCCTTTAAGCGTTCGGCGGCATGACGCAGGCTCAGATTTTCGGTTCGCATCACCCAGTCCAGCACCGATCCGCCTGCATCGCAGCCAAAGCAATGGTAGAGATTTTTCGACGGTGT
>NZ_JADEUF010000263.1 GCF_015163655.1 Xenorhabdus griffiniae
TTTCAATGAAAGTACTGAGGTTTGTGAGTGAACCCTGTACCACAATCCAGCAAATTCCAGCCAGAGATGCCACAAAGCGCAGCTCTGGTTGCTGGCATTTCTACGCCGTGGGATAAACCTATCCAGCCGATAGTTAGGCCGTTCCTGACCTATGCGGAACAATACCAGAAAGAGGAAGAACACCGCGCGATAGCAAAGGCGATTAAAGAACGCGCCCGCGTTCAGCAGCTACTAAGAAAGCAGCCGTCTATCGTTCGTCTTGATGTTCAGTACAAAGCGAATGTTTTAGAAAAGGGGCAAGGAGAACGCCGTGCCGAGGCTTTTTTATCTAAAACATTCGTTGATCGCATCTTACCCAGAGTTAATTTGGTCACCGAGCGTTACCAGATTCAGGAGATCGAGGCAGATAACGCACTGTATATGGCGCGATTTAACCGTATTCCTGATATGTCACGGGAAGATCTCGAACTGCTGGCGAATGATATTGCTGAATTTGTTATTCAGAAGTTGCAGGCAGTTGCAGACGACATGCTACCAGAAGACAGTGATCTGAAACGGGCGTATGTTCTCTATATGCGCGCCGCCGCTATCACCAAAGCCTATCGTCAAGACGCTCCTTACTGGGATAAGTTAACAGACCGCTTTTTTGATGAAAAGCAGGCTATCGCGGCCATTTCTCGTATGACCCTGGATAAATGGTGGTTAGGACGTTTGCGCCGTTTGTCGGCAGAGTGGCGCGAACACTTGCAGATCTCCATTAACCGTGTCAGTAAAAAGGCCAGCACCTACGCCAGCAAGACAACGATTTCCGAATGGAAAGAGCAGAAGCATCGCACGAAAGACTTTATCAAGTCGATGGAACTGGAAGACGAAGAGGGAAATCGCGTCAGCCTGGTTGATAAATATTATGGTAGCGTGGCAAACCCCGCTATCCGTCGTACCGAAATGATGGTGCGCATTCGGGGCTTTGAAAATATTTGTAATGAACTGGGCTATGTGGCTGAGTTCTACACGCTAACCGCCCCCTCTAAATATCATGCCACAACCCGACACGGACACCGTAACCGTAAATGGAACGGTAGCAGTCCTGCTGATACACAACAGTATTTAAGCGGACTCTGGGCGAAAATCAGAGCCAAACTCCATCGTAATAATCTGCGTATCTTTGGTATTCGCGTGGCTGAACCGCATCACGATGGT
>NZ_JADEUF010000264.1 GCF_015163655.1 Xenorhabdus griffiniae
TTTCAATGAAAGTACTGAGGTTTGTGAGTGAACCCTGTACCACAATCCAGCAAATTCCAGCCAGAGATGCCACAAAGCGCAGCTCTGGTTGCTGGCATTTCTACGCCGTGGAATAAACCTCTCCAGCCAATCACCAGACCATTCCCAACCTACGCAGAGCAATACCAGAAAGACGAAGAGCGTCGTGCTATTGCAAAGGTGATCAAAGCGCAGGAGGATGCTCAGAACGTATTAAAGAAACAGCCTGCTGTTGTTCGCATGGACGTGCAGTACAAAATGAGTGTTTTAGAAAAGGAGCAAGGGACATCTCGCGCTGAGGCTTTTTTATCTAAGACTTTCATTGATCGCATTTTGCCCAGAGTGGATTTAGTCACGAACCGTTACCGGATTCAGGACATGAACGCGGATAACGCAACGTATCTGGGGCGGTTTAATCGTATTCCTGATATGACACGGGAAGATGTCGAATTACTGGCAAGAGATATTGCGGATTTTATCAACCGGGAATTACAGGCACTCGCCGACGAACGTCCTGAAGAGAGCGATCTGAAACGGATGCATGAGTTGTATATGCGCGCAGCAACCATCACCAAAGCATACCGTCAGGCCGTGCCTTACTGGGATAAGCTGACAGGTTACTGTTTTGGTGAATCACAGGCGATTGCCGCCATTTCCCGCATGACGTTAGATACGTGGTGGTTAGGCCGTCTCCGCCGTCTGGCGGCAGAGTGGCGCGAACACTTGCAAATCGCCATCAACCGCGTCAGCAAAAAAGCCAGCACCTACGCCAGCAAAACAACGATTTCCGAATGGAAGGAGCAGAAGCGCCGCACCAAAGATTTTATTAAGTCGATGGAACTGGAAGATGAAGAGGGCCATCGCATCAGCCTGATTGATAAATATTATGGCAGTGTGGCAAACCCCGCTATCCGTCGTACCGAAATGATGGTGCGCATTCGGGGCTTTGAAAATATCTGTAATGAACTGGGCTATGTGGCTGAGTTCTACACGCTAACCGCCCCTTCTAAATATCATGCCACAACCCGACACGGACACCGTAACCGTAAATGGAACGGTAGCAGTCCCGCTGATACACAACAGTATTTAAGCGGACTCTGGGCGAAAATCAGAGCCAAACTCCATCGTAATAATCTGCGTATCTTTGGTATTCGCGTGGCTGAACCGCATCACGATGGT
>NZ_JADEUF010000265.1 GCF_015163655.1 Xenorhabdus griffiniae
GAAATATTACTTGTAAACTATACCAATCTAACTTTAAGACACGTGTGATTTCTCCCCACTAAGCGGGGAAAAATCAGGTTTCATATCGTGTTGTAAATTGCAACTTGAAGTTTAATGCGTACATTCACTGAAAATTGTAACATCTATAATTTATAAGAAACTGTTCTATGTGACATTTACATTTAAAGTGGCAATGGATTGTCAAATAGTATTCAGAAATAAAAAAATAGGCTATCAGACCTATTTTTGTAAAAGTTTACAGATTGCGATTAATGAGTTACACCTAAAGAATGATAAGCATTTTGAACTTTCCATAAATAACGCGAAGCCTGTGGTGCAGGATGATTATTTTGAACATACCGATAGAACTCATTTGGAGTCATTCGATTAATTTTATTAATTGCTAAAGCCCGGTTTGAGTCAAACGTTCGCAATAATGCCCCTGCACCATTTACATAAGAAACTATCGTTGCATAGTACAGTATTTCTGGATTAGAAATCCCTTCCAAATGCTGTTTTTTCAAAATGCTGATATAGGCAGTACCAAGGTCGATATTGGTTTCAGGATCTTTCAATTCACGTGTTGTTGGTTGTCCTGGTTTCCCTTTCACTCTGTAAGCATCTCGTCCAGCCGTAGATGCCTTAATCTGCATGAGTCCAACTGCATTCGATTTACTAACAACCTCTGGACGAAAATCTGATTCCACCTGAATAATCGCTTTGATGAGCGTTTCATCAACACCATAACGTCTTGCAGCTTGCGCAATAAAACCATCAAATGGGGTGGATTTGAACCTATTTGTCAATTTACGGCTACCAAAAACAGCTTTATTGCCATCAAGCATACGCTTTACCGTTGTTTGTCCATTACTGTCTGATTGCTGTACTTGTTGGCTTGCACATCCAGACAATAACAATGCCACCGCAATGTAACGGAGTTTTAATTTCACTCTGCTTCCCCTAAATAAAATTAATCTTATAAAGGATATATAATTTTACTGATAAACCAAAAATATTTTTCTCTCGCTTATTAAACTCAACAACCACCTACTGAAGTAGGTGGGTTAGTGATTAACGGACTGAAAGTCCGGATACGCATCGGCTAAACGATGCGTCAATTGTCTACCCTGAAGTCATCATTT
>NZ_JADEUF010000266.1 GCF_015163655.1 Xenorhabdus griffiniae
TTCTGGAACAGGACTAATCACCAAAAGTCGATCGAATCTTAAATTTGTTAATTCCAATGGTTTCATATTGTCACGATTACCCCATAATTAAATCGGCGTGAATGTGTTTAGTCATTGTTATTCTCCCGTTCATTCATCATTCCATCAGCCATTTTGTAAGCTTCTTTTGCCAATGAAATTGACCATCCTTCATCAATAATAGGTAATAAATTAGTATTAATAAGTAACGCAGTTAATGCCTGAGCCGCAAAATAATCCCTCAATGTCATTTCATCCGATTTATTATTTTTCAGTATTGCTTCTCTAGATAATCCTAATGACTCAACCAAATTTTTAACGTTATTTAATCCACCTTCGGTAACCACTCCTTTATATTGAATTTTTTCCTTTGTTGGATAATAAATAACTTTCCCTTGTTTTGTTTGTATCGTTATAGTTCCGCAGGCATCAATGGTGTGATTAATACCTATTTCGTTGAGCTGCTTAGATGATTCAAAAACTAGTTTCTGTTTTTTCTCACTGAGTTGCATATTATTCTCCTGTCGGGGGGTGGGGCAACTCCATCCAGTGGGTGATTTCTGATTCATATAACCGCATACCTCCGCTGGGTTCTACATACCACGTATCAATAAGCTCATCACTATAGATACTTCTAGTAACACCACAGAATGTTACTATTGAGTAGCGAGCTTCATTGATTGAATTTCGATACAGTACTAAATATCTACCATATGGTGGTTTGCTATCACTGAGCTTAATCCACTCCATAAACCCTCCTGTTATTCATCGTCATCACAATAGCAATTGAGAATTCGCTGGTTTAATTGAGCTATTTCCGATGCAATTTCAGCTTTTTCTTGCAGACTGTTTTGAACGTGCTCATGAAACGACTTAGTAAACAGCGCAAAATATATGGAAGGTGAGCCTTGCAAATCACTTTTGGTGCTGAGTTTCACTTCGTCGCTGCCATTTGATATCAATTTTATTGTTAGTGTAAATTCGGCCATTATTATTTTCCTATATTCAGGTAATAAAAAGCCCCGCATTGGCGAGGCTGGTGTTTAATTTTCAATGTTTCAACTAATTCTTAACTGACATATTGCAATACGGGTGAGTAATTTGCG
>NZ_JADEUF010000267.1 GCF_015163655.1 Xenorhabdus griffiniae
AATCAAAGATAAGCTGACTACGGAATTCTGCTGACCACGTTGCTCTTCGACGTTTAGCCACTTGACTATCTTTTATACTGGTATTTTGTTTAATCACATTGAGTGCTATACGATTAAAAAGCGCCATTTGTGCCGCACCATCAGGATCTTTAAGCGAAATAGCATCTTCCCTAAAGGTGACATCCAAAACCCAATGCAGTTCATTTTCCACCGACCAGTGTCTTCTTATTGCTGTGGCCGCCAGTTCCGCATCTAAAGGCAATGAACTGACATACCAGCGTGAGTCACGATGGGGGGCTTGGCCTTTCACTTTGCGTTCACTGACTACTTCTATAACCGATTGTATTGAAGGCCATTTTTCCTGAAGCCCTTCGGGTAATGCCACAGGAATTTGCATAACGTGACGGAGTTCTTCTCGCCCATGACCTCTACTTTTCTCTGTAAATTCAACAAGCTCATGACTTTCATAATGCGCAGCAAAATGGGATTTAACAAACTCAGCCAGACTTTTCTGATTACCTTTAACGGCAACAATAAAGTCGCCCCCCCGCTGAGTAATTAACTCAAGCGTTTCTTTCTGGCAATGCAGCGCATCCATCGTGACGATCGCATCATCAAGCGCCAATAATTCAATCAGTTGTCTTGCAACCGGACCTTCTTTGCCTTTACTTTCGGCTGTCCGATGATACAGGGCAACACCGGAGTCCACATCATAAGCACTGACTATATGCAGGGCTTCAAACAGAGTCCCTTTACACGTCCCTTTCATCGTTTTTCCATCAATAGCGATAAGGCTTTTTCCTGCTTTGAGCCGGCGCTGATTTACCCAGCTATAAAAGGCTTCAACCAGGGCATCTTGTTCTATCATTTTGATAATATTGGCAATACAGTGACGACGAGGAATACCATGAGTAAAGCGCGTATATTTTTTAAGCCACTCGATTTGTATCTCACCAAATTCTTGAATCGATTTCCAACCTGATGCACCACATAACACGGCTGCAAAAGCCAAAAAAATCACATCCATCAATTCATGTTTTTTATTGATGTCAGAACGTGGGTCATCTATCTTGCTGATAAAATAAAAAATACTCATTGTTATGATCGCTATTTTTATG
>NZ_JADEUF010000268.1 GCF_015163655.1 Xenorhabdus griffiniae
CATCTCTACGGCCTTTTGCTGCATTTCAGCAATGCCGACAGGAGCGCCTCCCATATATTCCCAGGTTTTTTCGGCGGCAGCGGCGGGGGCTGTTGTGGCGATCACCATACCTTTGCCAAGCAATTCCACCATTTCAGGGATGGTATTCCAGAGCGCTTTTCCTGCCCCGATAGCGGCTTCCCCGGGATTCTCCCAGGCCGCCTCCAGATTATGTTGACTCACATCAATCCATTTGCTGACGCCATCGGCGGTTTCCTGAAACCAGTCAACGGTTTTATCCCACATTCCCTTTTCTGCCGGTGTTTCCGCTTTGGGAATGGGATTGGCTTCTGCCACTGACACTTGTGCTGGGGCTGCCTGAGCGGTAATTTTGCCAAGGGTGTTCCCTGTTCCTGTCGGGCTGTCATCGCGGACTCTGGCGGGTAAGGCGGCATTGGGTTGAGGATATTCAGGTTCTTTTGTTTTTTCCTTTTCTTCCCACTCTTTCAATGGAAACTCGCCGCTTTTGAATTTGCCAACGGCATCCTGTGCCGCTTTTTTAAAATACTGAGCTTCGAATTTGGCGTCTTCGTGATTGTAGTATTCATCTAATTCTGGATCGTTGCCGTAATCGCCATAAAACCGGTTGCTTTGCCGGTATAACGAATCGACCTTACTCAGCGCTGCCTCTGCATCTGCCTGTGTGCGAATATTAAATTCCTCGCAAAATGCTTTAGCGGTGTAATGATGGGGGGTGACGATCATTGTATCTGACATGGTTTCCTTCCTTAATGCCCCATTTATCCAAATTTTATCTCCACCAGTTTGAGTAAAGGCGACAAAATGACAGGCATAAGATGCAAATAAATCCCAAACTGCCTCTCGCAAATTCGGTATTTAATGGAAAATATTCTTAAATAGCGTTTTAAAATGATCTGAATTTCTCTCAACAAAGCGGGGAGAAATCACACGTATCTTGAAGTTAGATTGGTATAAATATTAAATGGTATTCAAATAAAAATAAACTCAACAACCACCTACTGAAGTAGGTGGGTTAGTGATTAACGGACTGAAAGTCCGGATACGCATCGGCTAAACGATGCGTCAATTGTCTACCCTGAAGTCATCATTT
>NZ_JADEUF010000269.1 GCF_015163655.1 Xenorhabdus griffiniae
TGCCCTGAAACAGCACACCCATTACCATTACAGTGATGCCCATGCCAGCCTCAATGGCAGTCTGACCGAAATCACCCTGCCCGATGGCGTCACCCAGCAACTGGCCTATGACAGTGAGCGGCGCGTGGTGGTCGCCACTGACGGTGAAGGCCACACCACACGCTACACATACGGCGCATTTGACCTGCTGACGCAGGTGACCCGGCCCGATGGCACCACGCTGCACTTTGGCTATGATCGCCTGACCCGCCTGCAATCGGTCACGGCTTCCACCGGCGAAACTTACCGTTATGAACGGGATGCGGCCGGGCAGATTATCCGCGAAACCGATTTTACCGGCCGCACCCTGGAATAACTGGGGCGCCGTACCCAGGTGCAATACCCCGATGGGCAGCAACTCCGCTGGCACTATTCCGCGGCGGGCTTGCTGGTCAGACAGGAAAGCGGGCAGCCAGAAGAAAATCAGTGGGTACTGAAGGCCACCACCACGTACGAATACAACCAACGGCATCAGCTGGTGAAAGCCGCTAATGCCGATGCCGTGGTGGAATATGAGTATGACAAGACCACGGGTCTGCCGATTTGTGAGCGTATCAACGGGCGGGAAATCACCCGTGAATGGGACAGCCTGACCGGGCGGCTGATCAGTGAAAATCTGGATGGTCACACCCTGCACTTTGGCTATCACCCGTTATCAGGCGCGCTGAATCATTTCCAGTTTAACCAGCATACCCCACTGACACTCCGGCATGATACACTGGGACGGGAAACGGTGCGCGAAAGTGCCAATGGGTTTATTCTTGCCAGCCGCTACACCGCAACGGGTTTACTGGCCCATCAGTCAGCCGGACGGGACAGCGCCTTTTTCCAAGAGGCGCTGTCACAAAACGATCCACATTTTCCGCCCCAGGCGACCGCCGTCAACCGGAGCTGGCAATATGACCGGGCGCATAATGTCCGGGTTATTGACGACAATTGGGGGCAAACCCGCTACCGTTATAACACTAACGACCAGATAGTACACACGCTGTTCGCGGGGTTGCGCCCCCATGAA
>NZ_JADEUF010000027.1 GCF_015163655.1 Xenorhabdus griffiniae
CCCCAACCGTTTATTAATGGCACGAACAGCAAACTCGCGGATTTTCTCAACACCAATAAATCCAACAGCGCCTCCAATGGCAGGGGCAAAACTGATAGGAATGCCGAACATCTCCAGACCACTGGATACGCTCCATGACAACGCCCCACAGAGCAGCGCCTCCACCCAGCGGTTCTTACGTTCCACACCGTCGTAAATCAGGCGACCGTAACAAATCGCTATCGCCAAAGCAGAGCCGGATATTTGCGGCCACGAGTTTTTTAGACCATTGAGTATGTCAGCCCATAAATCAGGATTTTCTTTCATCTTCATATTCCACCCCATTAGAACAATGGGCGTCCGTGGGGTGAACGATGGTTACCCCTGTGAGTTGAGTTAATAGGTTGCCAGCCGCAATAGCGATACTGACGTTCTGTGAGTGATTGCGGTGGCGAATGTGAAAAAGGCCGCCTCAGTGACCTCCTGAATTGATGCAGGTGTTGTTTATCTCGTCGTTATCACGAGGTGGCAGAATCCTGCAAACTGCGCCTCTGGAAAAGGCCACGCCACGCGCAGCCTTGAATTTATAACCGATTGAATTTATTCCGTTATGGGATTTCCCATATCGGGATTTTGAACTACCTGAAAATCCTCGGTAGTTGAATAAAACCATCGAATTCATCTTGCATGAGAGTGATCTCTTTTTCGCTGAAAATCAGGTTAACCATATGATTTATATAGCATGTTAGAGTGTTCTCTATACCAATCCGAGGTGTTGCTCGAAATGGTTAAAATCGCACCTAATATATTGATTTAACTATGATGTAAGGTGCTGCCTCTGATCGAGCTGTCAACTCTGAGTTGACTACTGGTAGATACAAAAAAGCCCGCGAGTGCGAGGCTTGAAAAGTCGTAGTGAGTATAGCTACAAGTTCCCACTATTTGAAGATGTTAGACCAAGGCCGGACAAAATGCAACGGTTTATTTTGTCACCGCTTCAAATGCCGCTTCTGCCTGTTTTTCTTCCGTGTAACACTTCTCCACCAATTTTTGATAAAAGGGCTTCCAGTTCCGCCGCCACGTTCTTTCATTCAGTTCAGGTAAGTATGCCCTGATTGCGGTATAAGCGACTGACGAGGGCACCTTGCTGTAGCCCCGTCCTGAACATCGCGGACAAATTTTATGCACTGGTACACCTTGCAATGCCGTCTGCTCCTCATCAACGACCATACCCCGCCCCTTGCAGCGACAACGATTTGACAAAGTACCTTTGCCGTTGCATTTCTGGCAGAGTTCGTCAACCCGCTCTTTTTCAATCCACGGTTCAAGAACTACCGTTCCATCTGTGCGGATAATGCCAGGGTGTTTTACTACTTCCTTCTTGGAGTAAATCAGTCCTTTCCCCTGACATTCTTGGCACTGGCAGGTAGACGCGGCTGAACGGGAATAATCCTCAAAGGCCATTCTGGCTAAAATCACCAGACATTGCCCTAACTTATTTCCTGCCGCTTTCGAGATCAGTTTCGGTACAGTTCGCCTTGCGTAACGTGTCAATTCTTCCACGGTGCTGAACTTGTCTTCATTACTGACCTCGTTCTTGGCAAAAAAGGCCGTCATGCCAAATTTAGCCTGTGATTCAGTCATGCCTAAAGCCGCGGCGGTATCCATGCCCTTCATTCTGCCCGGTGCGGTACTGGATGACGAGTCACTGAAATTGGGCGACTTCGGATGAAAGTGTTTTAATGCTGATTCCAGTTTCATTATTATGCTGTCTCCGCTGTTTGATGACGATGTCTTTTGCTCTTTTGTATGCTTGCGCCGCTTCTTCAATATGGTGATATCTTCCAAGGTGGTGGTATTTATCGCCAACTTGTATCTTTGCTCTCCATTTCTTGGTGTCATGACACCATGAGACACCTCTATAACCTGATTTCGATGATGACTTTTCCCTTGTGTTGAGACCGTTTATGCTGTGCGAGACATCACGTAAATTAGAGATTCTGTTGTCATCCCTCACTCCGTTAATATGATCTATTACCTCACGAGGCCATTCTCCATACACATATAGCCACGCTAATCTGTGCGCCCTCATAAGACGCCCGTGTACTCTGATATCTATGTACCCTTGATCATTAACAGAGCCTGCGATATCGCCAATTTTCACTCTATTGCTATTTCTTTTTATCCATGTAAATAAGCCTGTTTCAGGGTCATAGCTCAGCACGCTTTTTAACTCTGATTGAGTGATCATTTTTTTCTCCATAGCTTGTGTTGATAAACTTCAGCCCCGTCTACTAAAAGATCATTAAAATCACACTCCCCCTCAGGCCATCGGATACTGACAACCTCAACATCATTGCTACTGAGAATATTTCTGTTTCCGCATTTAAAAGCCGCTGCTAATCCAGTACCGTTACTATCGCTATCTGCAAAGACGATGAGATGTTTCACACCCTGTGGTGCGATAAATTTCGCCATATGCCCGGCATTCATGGTTGACCACGTATTCACGCCGTAAATCTGCTTACAGGACAGTGCCGTCTCAATCCCTTCTGCAATACCCAGCGTTGAATCGACCGGGAACAGGCGAATAGCCAGTGATGGGGCGTGTTCGCGATAACTCTCTTCCTGCGTGGAATCCAATTTTTTCTGCGGGGTAATATCGGCTTTCTTGTCCCCATCAAGATAAGTGCGGTGCAGGTAACACAAGGTGCCTTTAGCGTCCGTCACCAATGACCAGATAGCCTGGAGTTTCCCATTGCGAACAGGCTGATCGGGGCAATACTTCACGTTATCTGTGGGCAGAACATGAATGCCTCGGTTGCGCAGATAGGCTTCACCCTGCGTCCCTTTCAGGCTGGGTAAATTGGCATAGCAGGCTGTCACTCTGTTTCTGAACGTGGTGATATTGGTCTCTTTCTTCACCGTGCTACGTTTATCAGACTGGATACCCAGAAGTTGATCAATTTCGGTTGCCAGTGTTTTAAAGTCTTTATCCTGTGTAAGCTCAAGCAGCTTCCAGCCATCACCGACGTTACAGGTACAAATAAAGGTGCCGCGCCCGTCACGGTCATCGATACGAAACTTGCCTTTCCGCTCACATATCGGGCACTTGCCTTTAAAGTGGTTTTTCCCCGTCACAGGGGGCAATTTGTAGTACGCGAAGATGTCAGGCCAGCGACCAACAACGGCATCGGCGGTTTTGATTCGGTTCATAGCATGCCTCCCTGTTGTGGCTGTTCTACCCGCTTGCGGCTTTTCGCCCAGGCAATTTGCTTGTGCCTGATAAAGTTGTTCACTTCCGGTGTCAGTTCCTGCGGGGTATCATGGAACCCGCGAGGCCAGACACCGAACTTGTCTTTAAACGTGTTAGATACCCAACCATCGCTCAGGATCTTTCCCTGTGAGGCGCGTTGGTTCTGGTAATATTTGAGCTGTGAGTAGAAGCTTTGCTTTTCAGCCTGCGTGTAAACCCGCGCTTTCTTGTTGAGCTTCTGAATGGTGCGACTGGTATCGACTTCGATATCCTCGCCTGCCAGCGGCTTAAAGCCACACTTCGGGCAGACATAAACGCCTGCGGGCTTCATGTAATGGCAAGAAGTGCATTCTTTCGGCAACTTCTCGCGTTTTTCTTGCTCCCGGTAGCTGGAGCGGGTTTTCATGCCATCGTTTTTATTTGGTAATTCGTCATACTCGATATCATCGGGATAGCCGAGACGATGGACAGAACCGGAGTGATCGAGAATGATGCACCTATTCTTACCCTCAGCGATACGCAGACCCCTACCGATTGTTTGAAGCCAGCGGATTTCTGATTTCGTGGGGCGAGCGTAGATAATGCACCGAACGTCACTATCAAAACCTGCCACGAGTACGCCCACATTGACGATAATTTTCGTTGCGCCCTGCTCAAAGCGGTGGATAATTAAATCCCGTTCATCATGAGGGGTATTAGCTGTCATCACCTCAGCATTGACCCCGGCGCGGTTAAATTCGACAGTGATAAAGTTGGCGTGGCTGACATTGACACAAAAGCAAATTGTGGGTTGATTTTCACCCAACTTCAGCCAACTACTGACCACATCGCCGACCAGATCCGCCCCGCACATGATCTCGGCTATCTCATCTTCCTTGTAGTCACTGCCATATTCCGCGCTGCTGCTGGATTTCACCCCGGTTAAGTCTGGCTTGGTGGGCGCATAAAATTCATAAGCACTCAGGTCACCACGCTGAATTAGTTCCTTAATCGTGGTGGGTTTTATCAGCTTCTGATAGTAATGACCGAGGAACGGTGAGAAAGGGGTGCCGGACAGACCGATCACCTTACAGTCTGTTTCAGTTGTCAGCCGGGTGATTTCTTCCAGTATCTTTTTGCGTTTCAGATGCGCTTCATCAATCACCAGCAGACTAATGTCTTCGGGGAAGTCACGGCGGATCAAGGTATCAGCCGAAGCAATCTGAATCAGCTTTGACGGGTCTTGGTTAGGATGATCACGCCAGACAAAGGCAATTTCATCCCCGGGCAGGCCATATTCGGCAAACTTTTTTGCGGTTTGGTCTACGAGGATCGTATACGGCACACAGAACATGACACGCATCCCACGAGAGACATAACCGTCAGTGATAAAGGCCGCCAGTCCGGTTTTACCTGAACCGGTCGGGCTGTACACCATGAAAGTACGGTGCTGTTTCCAGTGCTGTCGCAACAGGCTTAAGCCACGTTCCTGTGCAAAGTTAGGGGTAATTTCTAGCATGATTTACCCTCCAACGAGATGCGCTCAAAACGATAACCTTTATGGGTTTTGGCTCGCCCATTAAGACAGGCATAAACCGTTGAGGAATCAAAACCAGCAGCAAGTAGTTCACTCTTGCCTACGAAAACCAAATGACTGTCGGTTTCTATATCTATGGCTAATATCGCACTCCTGAGAACACCATTAGATGCAGAAGTCCAAATCAAGTTGGATGCCTGATTATTTAAGATGTTACCGTCCCAATGCCTTACACCCGGTAAAGCCATAGGATTAGGCACAAAAACCATAGCAACCAAACGGTGAACAGAAAAATCAGCCCATATTCCATTTAGAGAAAGTTTTACTGAGTGATATCCGTCGTGGTGGATTTTACCTTTCAATACTCGATTACTGTGCAGGCTATGAATGCGGCCTAAATTACTTACCCGATAAAAATCGGAATAACTTGCAATCGGTACGGGCTGCCATTCCTCCGAAGAGGAATTAGTGTCATAATCGGCTATGGAAATTTGGTTATTCATAGTTTCCCTCCGCAAGAACCGGATCAGTTGTGCTCGCCAAAGTTTCGCTGCCCGGTTTCTTGCCTCCTTTAATTTTCAATTCTTTTTTCCATTCATTGATAATTCGCTTACTGTCCTCAGAGTGCTCATGCGCAGGCATTTCACTGTACTCGCGCGCATAATCAATTTCGTGGAAATAAGGATTAACTATTGCCGGTGCGACGATACCCACGGTACGTTTGACATCTTCATCAGTCGGCACACGATCAAGGTATTTCTTGAGAGGCAGTGCGCCAGATTCCGCCAGACCATCAGTGATTTTTTTCAGTTGCTTAACTGCACGAAAAACATCTTTCACGCGGTCGTTATCTGCTGAGGGCATCTCTTCACCGTCGATCATCTTCCCGTCAATAAACAGCGGAATACTGCCAATGAACGCGCCACGGTTGAGGAACTTATTCACCTCAGCTGTGGTGATGATTGGGTATGCTTTGACTAATCCGAATAGAGTTACTGCCATTGACTCATCATGTCGTGAGCATTTTCCTTTGCCGTTTCGAATGGCGGCGATCAGTGCATCTTGATGATTGAGGCTCAGCAAATCGTAGTCCCCAACCACGATGTAGTGAGCACTCAGTGCTTCCAGATTCACCGGCTTTGCATGGCTATTGTGCGGTTTGTGTGCTTTCCGTTCCGGTGCGTTTGCTTTGGTCATTGCTGCTGCTTCGGCTTCTGACATCCCCGCCGCAACCAGTTCAGTCACGATGCGTGCTGGTTTCCAGCTCACGAGAGCGCGGTGTTTTTGGATAATCTTTTCTGCTTTTCCGTTGTTGATAATCATTCTTATTTGTCCAAAAAAATAGGGGGGTTCTTATTTAGTACTCTTCCGTAATGACCCGCTTTTTTAGCTTCCCCCATTTTGATAATCATTCTCACTTAGCTGCTTTTCATGCTCAGCCTTAGTGATCCCTTAGGAATCGTTCCCACAGCCAGAAGACACAGCCATTTTCGGTGTTACCTGTCAGTTCTCTGCTCTAACGCGTTCCCCGAATAGGGCTTGTCCTTTGGCTGTGCTTTCGGGGCTAACGGTGGCGCTTCTGTATAACCTTTCATCGATCTATGATTCTTTTTGAAAAACAATCTGAGCCACGTATTGGCGGCTCTGGCACCTGTGTTATCCCGCCGATATGGGATGGGATCTTCATCTCGCCGAAGTTTGTAGACGCGTGCGTATTTATCCCTTGCATACTCCCGCATAGTTGGGTTGGTCATGGCGGAAAGAATCTTCTGAATAAATTCCGCATCACCCGGCTGATAAACTTCGGGCATTATTACGTTATGGATTGGATATATATTCACGGTTGAAATTTGCCTTTCTGCGCATTGGATAGGTGCGTTCTATGTGCAAAATTACTGAGGTTAGATTTTGATTAAGTTTTGTTTGACAAAAATACAGAATTGTCATCTATCCTAAGATAGGTGATGTTGTGGACGTGCTTTTTCAGCACAGAGATGTTAAAGAGCAATAACGATTATTTTGAACCGTATTGAAGCCATAATGGATCGCAATCTAAGGCTTTAGAAATTTCTAAAATAAATCTAGGGCGTTTAGTGATCCCAGCTTCAATTCGCTGAATTGATTGTTGTCTTGTTCCAGATAGTTCAGCTAATTGAGCTTGAGTCATATTCATCTCATGTCGTCTGGTTTTTAATCGCTTGGATATAGTTTCCATCCTTGCAAATCTCCTTTATACAAATTAGATTGTATTTAATAACACATTATACTGTTTGTCAAATACAGTTTTTATTGTAAGAATCCTACTTTAATTAAAGGAGGGGTTATGAGTCTTGCAGACAGAGTCAAGAACAGAAGGCTTGAGTTAAAGTTAACTCAAACGGAGGCGGCTATGATTGCTGGCATTAGTCAGCAATCTTGGGCTGTCATTGAAGATGGGAAAACTCTGAGGCCACGGAATATAATAAGCATAGCTAAGGCTTTGAAATGCGATGCTGAGTGGCTAATTACAGGTGGCGATTTCCAGCCCCTTTGTGATGTAAACATTCGAAAAGTGCCGTTAATAAGTTACGTACAGGCAGGGAAGATAGCGAGAGGCTTTCCTATACGCGGCTACGATGACTTAGAACACATTACAACCGAGATGAATTGGTCAGAACGTGCATTTGCATTGCGTATAGACGGGGACTCAATGGAACCCGATTTTAAGGCTGGTGATATTGTTGTTATCGATCCAGAAGTTACTCCCAATCCCGGAGAATTCGTAGTAGCAGTAAGCTATGAACGGGAGGCGACATTTAAAAAATATAGGCCAACAGTTATAAATACTGGTGGAGTACAGCACTTTGAACTCATCCCGCTAAATAATGATTATCCAATTTTGGATAGCCAGCGGATGGAAATCATCATTATAGGAACAATGGTTGAACACCGAATCTACCGCAGAAAACGATAATTTTTATTAGCTCCCCCCCCTTTTTTCTGCAACCCGCCCCGCGCGGGTTTTTTTATTAAAAATTCTTATAAATACAACAAAGTGCAAAAAAATAACAATAAATACAACTTTGACTGTTGTCATCAAACAATTTTAATTGTATATTCTAATCATCGAACAGGCAGGATGCCCACGAAGTAGCCGCCAGTGGCATATGAAGAACTGGATGATTCGATAATCAACTATACCAAATGCACAAATAAGTTTTTAGCTATGCCGATCTTTAACAGACAGCGCTGAAAAAGCGCACCATTCTTACCAGTTGGTTACTGACTGAGATGTAAAGACTACTCAATCACAAATCAACTAAGGGGAATATATGCACAATTTTCATGGCTACAATAATGCAAGAAAAAGAAGGCATGAGCGCAGAAAAGAACTGCAAGAAGCGCATAACATCAACACTCAATTACAAAAAGCATTCAGTAATATTGATAGTATTAAATCAGAAATAGCAGTAAAACCAGCGCGCCCAATATTATCACTAAACAGAAAAGCAATGGATCGGGTAGAGAAGGCAATATCAATTAAAAATACTCCGATGCATGATAATTTAAGTAATTGCTGCTTACCTAACACAGCAATTTATTCAACTAAAACAAAATTCCGCCGCAGTTCTAAAGCTGGGGAGATTACAGCGAGAGCGTAAGCATGGAAGCCGAAAGCTAGTATACTGGCTATTTTTGCGATCGATAAATTTCTCTATGTGACAAAAGTCTCTTTAATCAATAACAATAATACGAACAAAACGACGCATATGTACAATAACCTATTATTTCATTATATAGGTTATAAATATGCCAAATCGTAAACAGGTAAAATTATTTACAGAGACATTATTAGAGGAAGATACTATTGTATTGGATACAGAAACAACGGGCTTAAAAAACGATGATGAAATCATTGAAATTAGTATTATAAATTCTCATGGTGATATTTTATTAGACACGCTAATTAAACCACAAAAAATCATTCCTTCTGATGCTATAAAAATACATGGCATCACAAATGAAGATGTTAAACATGCGCCAACATGGAGTGATATTTATAAAAAATACAGAGAAATAGTTAAAGGAAAAACAGTTATTATTTACAATAAATCCTATGACACAAGGATTATTAGGCAAACATGTAAAAAATATGAATTACCTACACCAAGAATAAAATCAGAATGTGCAATGCTATTATACGCAGAATATTACGGTGAAATAAATAAAAGAACGGGTGATTACAAATGGCATAAACTTACTGACGCAATTTATGACAATGATATATTAGTTTTTGGTGAAGCTCATAGAGCGCTTACAGACGCTCGAATGACACTAGAGCTAATAAAGTTTATGGCCTACAAAGATTGCAAGATTCCCGACAATACATTGCGTTCAATATATCCCCCCATTGATCATGAATCTTATAAACATGAACGTGAAATTAAGGAGATAGAGCGACAAACGCGTGAAATTAAAGAAAAATTGAGAAAAGAAGAAAACGACAAATCGTTTTCAAAGCTCTTTAATATGATATTTGTTTTTTTATTTATATTGTTTTCAATTTGGCTCTTTGCTTAAAGGCAAAAAAGACCAGATTATCTATATAAGTGCCGTAATGTTTTCAATTAAATCCCACCGATGATTGTTAATCAACTCCAGCTCATTTCAAGGTAAGCTGGAGTGAGTTAATAATTGATACAAAACAGAATAAATTAATTTTAATTTATAAAGAAAATAAAAAAGGATAAATGACATGAATAGATTAGTTGGAGCTAAATCTTATTTGCAGAGCGCACTTGAAATTAATGAAGAAATGCAGGCTGTATTACTTCCGTTATTAAAAACGGTTGAAAATGAAGCCAGCGATGATACTCATGCAATGTTACGCGCTGTACGCACATTATCAATGAATCAGTATCGGGATATTAATGAATTAGATTGTATTCTTGATTCAGTTATCGAAACAAAAAAAACAACCCCTGATTTAAAGATAGAATTAGAACCAGCTTGTAACGCAATAAAGAAACTAATGGCATTATTGAATACAATGATTGATTCTGGAGGTGAAGATAGAGACTTGGACTTACTTTCTATTGCGACAGATTTAACTCAGCAAGCTGGCAAAGAAATAGCGCGAGTCAGAGGAGTGGAATATCAATGATGAATAATATCCACCGCCTAAATCTTAGAATAAAAGTAATTTGTGAGGCAACATGCAAGCCCCCCCCCCCTAAATACATAGAAGAGTTTTATCAAACTTGTAATGGCTGGGAATGCAGATTATCTAAACATAATAATAAGACTGGTAGCTATGACTTAGTTGACTCATTCTACAGTTATGAAGATGCTTCAAATGAAGCAAAAGAAATTATTATTAACAACCAGATAATAAAAGAAAGAATTATCGCAGCGTTAACCTTAAGGAATAACCATGAAAACATTAAAACCCATCGAAGTAGCAACTGCTTTAGAAATATTGATCGAACCGCGCGAGGTCTATGTCGTCCGCGGTGCTAACAAGGCGTATCTGAGTGAGGGCGGCGCACTGAATAAATTAGCTTACGTTCGTGCACAGGAGCAATTTAATGAGGAGGGCAAGGAAAGTAACTTTCCCGCCAAAAAAGTTAAACAAGAAGACGGTACAACTAAAGTTATTCTTGGCTCTATGCGCCCTGAATTTATAGCACGCCATGCTCAGGTACTGGAAGAACTGAAAGACAGTGTTAAGCGAGAAAGAGATTTAATTAGAACTAAAAAGGAGCATCTAAAGGCAATAGAAAAACACAGGAAAGCACAGGATGAATTAATAGCCATAGAAAGAAAAATTCATCAATTACAATCAAAATAAAAATTAACAAAACAAATTTAATTACAGCGCCATCGCTGGGGAATCGCTCACGCTGAAAACAGGAAATAGAAAATGACATCATCAACGTTGCTTGAAAGAAAACGAAAGGCATTTATTAACGTTAAATTGAATGCATTACAAAAAAAACATGGTTGTCATTCTGTTGTTGTAAAGGTAGGAAAATTTAATTACCAACTGGATTTAGACGAAGAGATATTGAATATCGCTTTAATTCGCTTCTTTGAGTTAGATGTGTTTGCACTTAAAAGAAAACAGGAAGCAGAGGAACTTATCGTAAGAACATACAACAGCTTTTATACCAAGTTCGGCAATTTAACCGAAGAAGGTAATGAATTCATGAATGAGATATTAAAACTGATTGCTAAGAAAACGGAGCCAATAACATGATAAATAAATCCTATTTAGACTTTGCTAATGCAGCTATCCAGAAAGAGAAAGAAGAAAAGTACGACCTTGCAGCCGAATATTGGGGAAAGGCTAAAAATTTAGCCACCACGCTTAATACGCAACTATGGGCTGAATATCGCCAGTTACATAATGAAAAAAGACACTCATTACATAACAGTTACAGCAAGGTATTAAGAACCAATGAAAATAAGCGCACGGCTTCTGAATTAAAAAAGCATATGAAAAAGCAGGCGGTGAATAATGACTGCATATGAACAAGTAAAGGAATTAGCACGATTCTTAGAATATAGAAGTTTATTTCGTCGTGCCGCTGAGAAGTGGGGTGAGGCTCTTTCATTATCTCACGATAAAAAACAAGAACAGGAATGTATCAAAAATAATTTGCGTTGCGTCCGAAAAGCGAAAATCAAAATACAGGAGAGGTGGTAATGAGTAATACAGGAATGACAATAAAAGAAGTAATTGCCATTTTGAGAAAAAGTAAATTCGGATGCCCTGATTTCCTTTTAGATGAAGAAAGGGCGAGAACTAACTACCCGCCATTAACCGATGCGGAAAAAATGGAATGGGCTGAATTATCAGTAAAACAACAAAGAGCCATTGTTGCTAGAGAATATCTAGTTTCATGCGGTGAGCGATTTGGAAAACTTGAAAACGGCAATGTCATATTTACCCACGAAAATTGCGTAGTCGAGCTGGATGCTGACGTAATTGAAACACTACTTATTCACCAAATCGAAAATACGATTCTGGAAATTAATCCAGTCGAAAAATATATCGCCTTGTGGCGCTTCTATCTCGGTAATGAAGTGAACGAGAAAGAAAACAACTCCACATGGATGCGGGATTTTATCGATGACGTATTTATCGGTGGATTCAAATTATTTACCGCTGAACCAGCATCACCAACCACACATTGAGAATCAAAATATGAGTAAGAAAGACGAATTAGTAACTATCGACTCAAGCCACTTACCAGTGATCGAGTGGCAAGGCGTCCGTGTTGTTACCACAGAAACATTAGCGGCTGGGTATGGTACAGAACCGACAAATATTCGCTCCAATATCGCTAACCATCGTAGTCGTTTTATTGAAGGTGTTCATGTATTCACCCTTAAAGGTGATGATTTTCGAGCATTTAAGAACCAAGGCAATAATATTGACTTGGTTAATAAACACGCAAATCAAGTCGCTCTTTTCACAGAGAAAGGTGCTGCCCGTATGTCGAAAATCATTGATACCGACGAAGCGTGGAGTTTCTTTGAGAAGATGGAGTTCGCTTATTTTCACCAGAAAAAGCCGACAACAAATCCTTCCGCCTTACCCGGTAATTACATCGAAGCTCTAGAAGCACTACTGACAACGGAAAAAGAAAAGCTAGCCATTGTTCAAGAGCGTGACGAAGCTCGTCGCACCAAATCACAGATTAGTCGCCGTCGTGAAGCTCAGGCACTTGGTAAGCTCGGCGCTGTCACCCGTAAGTGTCGGGAACTGGAAGAACGTCTGGGGGAAAGCACCAAGCACTCAACAATCACCAGTGTGCAAAAAGCCACGGAGAAAGAATACAAATTCGCTCCACTCCGCAAATGGTGCCGTGAGAACAACATGGAAGCCACAGACGTTCCTGACCCCAGATACGGAAGCGTGAAGTCATGGCCTGCCGAAGCATGGCTGGCTGTATACGGCGTAGATCTCAAAAAATTGTTTGGCAAAAAGTGAGGTGATGGAAATGAAAAAGACAAAATATGTTGTGACTTATCTGGCTGATTATCCCTGTGGGCATCGCCACACACTGAGAGTTGCTATGGAGGCTCATGATGCAATAGACGCTATCGAAAAATCGCAGGCAGCATTCACCGATGATCGACTGACATCAACTAACCACACCCTCTTTTCTGTCATGCCGGAAGAGTTCAACGAAAGCACGGTTGCTAGCATGGATTTGTGCCCAAGTGCGGAGATGAAGTCATGATCATTGATACCAATTTATTACGTGCGGCATTGGTCTGTGTAGCCAAAGATGAGCAGGCAGAAAAATACCCCGGATTAACTGGAGTGCATATTACCCGGCAACACCTTGAGGCCACTAACGGTAATGCTCTGGTTCGCATGGAGCTTAAAGAGGATAGCGGCACTTTCTTTGATGCTAGAGACGCTGCTGACCTCGATCTGGTTATCCGGTTCTGTGGTGATATCCCAGACGAGGCTTGTTTCACTGAAATTATCTTTAACGACGAAGCAAGAGCTATTCATCTGGATGAAGACCATAAGGCTTTTAGCTTCACTCGCCTTGAGGTCATCAACGGGCGCTTCCCTGATCTGGATAAAGTCATCCCGACAGAGAAGCAAAATGTCATGCCGTACTTTCACCTTGAGTACCTGGCTTACCCATATCTGATGTTTCGCAATGGCGTTGTACTTATGGAGCCAGCCGGCATGGAGGCGCCCTGCCAGTTCCGGTTTTGCCCTTTCACGAACAAACTTTATGGCAACCCTATTTTTGTAGTTCAGCCGCTTTACGAAAATGCCTTCGAGCTTGCCGAACGGCAATTAAGGGAGCTGGAGGTAGACCGTGACCAATAAGCACCGTCATATGGTGGATATCAACGACGAACTGGTCAGAACGGTAGTCTACATCGACGGTGGCAGGGATCACACACAGCGGCATATCCACCGCATGAGACGTAATCAACACATTCACGAGGGCATTTGCCCTCCCCTGCCACCCGCACCGAAAGTGGCAGGAGTGAAGATAACTCCGAAGAAAGGCAAGCGAGGCAGAAGACAATGATCAACATCGATAACGCGAATGAAATTGGTTTATTCGGTCACATTGACGACGGGCGCGAGTGGGCAGATTGGTTATTAAAGAAGGCGAATGAAAGTAAGAAATCTCAAAGAATTCCTATGAGATTCGAGGCTGACGACACTGAGGATTTTGATAATTACTCCATGTCAGCATTAATGAAGCTCAGTAAAGAGAAGTTAACCGAGTTCTACGCTATCGGGAAATCATTACCTGCTAACGAATATTATCAAATAACAGGCATAGACGTAGCTCGTATGGCATTTGAACTGTTAGAGGCACGGGAAAAGCTCGCTGAATATGAAATAGGAACAAGGGAAAAAGATGATCAATAACTCATTCCACCTCACACAAATCATCGCCTCAGTCTGGGGCGATCCAGCTGATATCACCGATGTGGTATGGAAAGCCGGATACCGTAAGCCAGAGCGGGGAGAAAGGGAAATCGTCGCATTGGTTATTGATGTAATGAATGGGGTGCCCGATGAGGTGCCCTACTCTGAAAGGCCAAGAAATTTGGACGATATTCTGACTACGGAGCTGTATAACATTATTTTTGAGGCAACACTCAGTGACCTGGCAGCACCTGAAATGGTGGCAAAAATGGTTTTGTGGAACGGGTACGGGAGGAAGGAATAGTGGCTACAAGATACATTGACTACAAAGAAATGCAAAAACTAACAGGGAAAAGCAAATCAACCCTTTGGAGAATGTACGCAAAAAGGAATGAATTTCCTAAACCAGACAGAACAAAAAGTGGAGTTTTCCTTGGGTGGTCAGAAGAAGTTTATGAGGCTTGGGTAAAAGAAAAGAAGGAGTAGTTACTTGACCCGTTACTTGACCCGTTGTTATGACGGGTTTTTCATTTTCTTGATGTAACTCTTTGATTTTATGGTACGCCCTACAGGATTCGAACCTGTGACCTACGGCTTAGAAGGCCGTTGCTCTATCCAGCTGAGCTAAGGGCGCATTAGGGGATATAGAATAAGAAACATTATTAATGCCTTAACGCAGCACCGGATTATACGGGCATAATGGAATGAGTCAATGCCCTTTTCACTCATATGTTCATTTTATGATTATTAATAAAACTGACAGGCGGTTCATGTTCTGACAAAATAGTCTCCATTCCTATATTTGATAGTGGAATCTTAAATACATGTCAGCAAAAATTATTGATGGGAAAACGATTGCGCAGACAATCAGAAACGAAGTTGCAGAAAAAGTCAGGCAGCGCGTTGCCGCCGGAAAACGAGCACCAGGTCTTGCCGTCGTTTTAGTGGGAGAAAACCCGGCTTCTCAAATTTATGTCGCCAGCAAACGCCGCGCCTGCGAAGAGGTCGGGTTTATGTCCCGCTCTTATGACTTGCCTGATACTACCAGCGAGGCTGAATTACTCTCCCTGATAGATGACCTGAACGCCGATGCGCAAATCGATGGTATTTTGGTTCAACTCCCTTTACCTGCCGGCATTGATAATGTCAAAGTACTGGAACGCATTCATCCCGATAAGGATGTGGATGGTTTCCATCCTTATAATATCGGCCGTTTGTGCCAGCGCGCCCCTAAACTGCGCCCTTGTACTCCCCGCGGAATTGTAACTCTGCTTGAACGCTGCAATATCAATACCTATGGGCTAAATGCCGTTATTATTGGCGCTTCTAATATCGTTGGGCGCCCTATGAGCCTTGAATTGCTATTGGCAGGCTGTACAACTACTGTAACGCATCGCTTTACCAAAAACTTACGTCAGCATGTTGAACAGGCGGATTTACTCGTCGTTGCGGTTGGTAAACCCAACTTTATTCCTGGTGAGTGGATTAAGCCGGGCGCAATTGTGATTGATGTTGGTATCAATCGGCTGGAAAATGGCAAAGTCATTGGTGATGTTGATTTCGATAAGGCGTCCGAACGCGCAAGTTGGATCTCCCCCGTACCTGGCGGTGTCGGACCAATGACCGTTGCAACATTGATTCAAAATACCTTGCAAGCTTGCGAGGAATATCATGATGTGGATACAACTGAAGGTTATTGATGGAAATTTTTTATTTAGATGGTCACCCTTATATCGAGTTATGTGATTTGCTGAAATTTCAAGGCTGGTGTGAGAGTGGTGCTGCGGCGAAAGCCGTGATTGCAGAAGGTTTGGTTCAGGTTGATAGCCAACTCGAAACGCGTAAACGCTGTAAAATTACTGCCGGTAAGGTTGTTGCCTTTAATGGCGAATCTGTTCGCGTTGAAGCATAACTAAGTAGGTAAACATTACCACTAATACTTTTCAGAAAAACAGTACCTTGTATATTAAGGTACTGTTTTTTTATTTTATATATACCAATCGTCTTTCAAGATGTGTCTTATTATCTCCCCGCATAGCGGGGAGATATAAACAATCACATTGAGTTGCAATTTACAACACTATATGAAACTTGATGTTTCCCCCGCTTCGCAGGGGCAATCATACGCATCTTGAAGTTAGATTGGTATAAACCAGTACAAGGTGATATGTGAATATTAAATAATATGATGTCAATAATAACATCAATATTGTTGGCAGATATCATTTTTTCTGGCTACAGATTTATCTGTTTTTATTCGTAAAATATGTGACATTGACGATATATTGATAAACAATCATATCAATTTTCTAATAAGTCGCTATACTGGGAAACTTATGTACAACTGAAACGGAGTTAATTATGTTAAGTAATAGAGCTGCAAGAAGGTTGTTAGGTTTGCCTTATAAATTAAGTAATTCTAAACGCAGAGTAAAAATTTCTCTTCTTAATCCTGCTTCCAGTGATAACACTCATCAAATACCAGAACATCTGAGTCATTCTTCTTTCATTGCCATGAAACGAGATGCAGTTTCTGGAAAAGTCACGTATCACGCTGGAAATGCTTTCTATCCTAAGCACTTAAGCAGTCATCAATAAATTTGTCGGTTTTATTCCGCTCATTTATACAACCAGAACTACAACTAAAAAATCTCGCTATGAAAGCGTAAAGACATTAAAAACTGAACCGCCCATCTAAGGGGCGGTTCTGGGCAAAAATCGATTATTTACGACGCCATGTTGTTCCTTGTGGACCATCTTCCAGCTCAATTCCCATTTCATTTAACTGGTCACGCGCCGCATCAGCCAATGCCCATTCTTTGTTTTTACGGGCATCGTTACGCTGTTTGATTAATGCCTCAATTCGGGCAACATCGTCGTCCGCCTGTGCTCCACCTTGCAAAAAGTGTTCTGGATCTTGTTCCAACAGACCAAGAATCCCTGCCAATTTACGTAATCTTGCCGCCAGACCATTAGCCGCAACCATGTCTTCTGTTTTCAAACGATTAAGCTCACGCGCCATATCAAACAAGACTGAATACGCTTCTGGTGTATTGAAATCATCGTTCATTGCTTCAACGAAACGGGCTTCAAATGCTTCCCCACCAGCAAGTTGGGCGAATTTATCCGTGCCACGCAGAGAAGTATACAAACGTTCAAGGGACGTGCGCGCCTGTTTCAGGTTCTCTTCCGTATAATTCAACTGGCTGCGATAGTGGCCGGACAGCAAGAAATAACGCACGGTCTCAGCATCGTAATATTCCAGCACATCACGGATAGTAAAGAAGTTGTTCAATGACTTGGACATCTTCTCTTTATCCACCATGACCATGCCGGAGTGCATCCAATAATTGACGTAAGGACCATCATGGGCACAAGTGGATTGGGCAATTTCATTTTCATGATGCGGGAACATTAAATCAGAACCTCCACCGTGAATATCAAAGTGGTGACCCAGCGTCTTACCGTTCATGGCGGAACATTCAATATGCCAACCCGGACGTCCTGCTCCCCACGGAGATTCCCAACTCGGCTCGCCTGGTTTGGACATTTTCCATAATACAAAATCCATCGGGTTACGTTTTACATCTGCCACTTCAACACGGGCCCCCGCTTGTAATTGTTCCAAATCCTGGCGGGAGAGCAGGCCATAATGAGGATTGGTGTCGATGGAGAACATGACGTCACCATTAGCGGCAACATAAGCGTACCCGCGCTTAATTAGCTCTTCCGTGATGGCAATGATTTCTGGGATATGCTGCGTTGCACGAGGCTCTAAATCCGGGCGCAAGATATTCAATGCATCAAAATCGCTGTGCATTTCTGCCAACATGCGTGCGGTCAAATCGTCACAACTTTCATTATTTTCGATGGCGCGTTTAATAATTTTATCATCCACGTCAGTGACGTTACGGACATAGGTCAGATTATATCCCAGATAACGCAGGTAACGAGCAATCACATCAAATGCCACAAATGTTCGGCCATGACCAATATGACACAAGTCATAAATGGTGATACCACACACGTACATGCCCACTTTTCCTTCGTGAATCGGCTTAAATTCTTCTTTTTGACGGCTGAGAGTGTTGAAAATTTTTAGCATCAGTGGGTTTCCGTAAAAATTAATGTACGTGTAATAAAATCAAATGAATTGGCTGATTATAGGCTTCTTTATCAGCAAGATAAATAAATGAGAATATAGAAAAGCCAGACGAGTATTTCACCTTGATATGCAATGCTTTGCAAGTGCCATAAACCGCCTTGTTCTGATACTTCTCAGAATACTGACTCAAAATCTGAGATATGATATAACAACGGTTGTTCCGAATCCCCTAAATACGGGGTCAATCAAAACTATTACTAGGATTTTTATTATGGTGACTTTCCACACCAACTTTGGCGATATCGTAATCAAAACCTTCGCTGATAAAGCACCTGTAACTGTTGAAAATTTCCTGAGTTACTGCTCGGAAGGTTTTTATGACAACACTATTTTTCACCGTGTTATCAATGGCTTCATGATTCAAGGCGGTGGCTTTGAACCAGGTATGAAGCAGAAAACAACTAAGGCTCCTGTCAAAAACGAAGCCAACAATGGCCTGAAAAACAGCCGTGGCACTATCGCTATGGCACGCACCAATGATCCGCACTCTGCAACTGCCCAATTCTTCATTAACGTTGTCGATAACGATTTCCTGAACTTCCGTTCAGAGCGTCCAGATGGATGGGGTTACTGTGTATTTGCCGAAGTTGTTGAAGGCATGGACGTGGTTGATAAAATTAAAGGTGTTTCCACCGGTCGCAGCGGTATGCACCAAGATGTACCACATGAAGATGTGATCATTGAACGTGTCACTGTTGGCGAATAATTACTGTTAGACGCTACATGAGTACACTGTTTATTGCAGATTTGCATCTCAGTGAACAAGAGCCGGCAATTACTGCCGGTTTTCTGCGTTTTTTACGTGAAGATGCAATCCACGCTGAAAGTCTTTATATTCTCGGTGATTTTTTTGATTACTGGATTGGTGATGATGATCCCAACCCATTGCATACTAAAATCGCCCAGGCCCTTAATGAACTGAAACAACAAGGTATTCCCTGTTATTTCATGCATGGCAATCGTGATTTCTTGCTCGGCTCCCGTTTTGCCAGAGAGAGCGGCTTGATTCTGCTTCCACAGGAAGAAGTGCTGGAGTTGCATGGTAAACGTATTCTGATTTTGCATGGCGATACGCTATGCACCGATGATATCAACTATCAGCAATATCGTAAGCGGGTACATACTCCGTGGATACAACGGCTATTCCTGTTTCTCCCTTTATTTATCCGTTTAAAAATTGCAGCCAAAATGCGAGCAGGTAGCCACTATGCCAACAGCCAAAAATCCGCGTCTATTATGGATGTCAACCAAGAGGCTGTTATTGAGCATTTTAATAAATATCAAACAGATTGGATCATTCACGGGCATACTCATCGCCCAGCAATACACGATATTCAGATTGGCGATAAGACCGTGCATCGCGGTGTATTAGGGGCCTGGCATGAGCAAGGTTCGATGTTCAAAGTTACAGAAACGGCTATTGAATTGATATCCTTCTCTTTCTAAGCGCCTTGCTTATTTTGTAAAAATCGATAAATCAAACGACGCAAACGTTTTCCTCATGCTATTGGCATGATATGATCCGCCATCTGAAATTTCATCTTTGTTCTGGTAGACACCCAATACAGGAGCATCCGATTTATGATGTCCAGCTCTGATCCCACAATAGCTATTACTCCTACAATGACTTTTCCAACAGAAATAGAATCCCAAAACCACGCCAAAGTCGCCATTGTCATGGGTTCTAAAAGTGACTGGGCAACCATGCAACATGCAGCCGATATCCTGACCGATCTCGCCATTCCTTTTCATGTTGAAATTGTTTCGGCACACCGAACGCCAGATAAACTTTTTCGTTTCGCAGAACAAGCGAAAGAAAACGGTTTTGATGTCATTATCGCGGGTGCAGGTGGGGCCGCACACCTACCAGGAATGTTGGCAGCCAAAACTTTAGTTCCTGTATTTGGGGTTCCTGTACAAAGCGCTGCGCTTAGCGGTGTTGATAGCCTGTATTCTATCGTCCAAATGCCAAAAGGCATTCCTGTTGGTACACTGGCTATCGGCAAGGCTGGAGCCGCAAATGCCGCATTACTGGCTGCGCAAGTGCTGGCGTTGCATGACAGTGCACTGTTTCAACGTTTATCAGATTGGCGTAGTGAGCAAACCCAGGCTGTTCTGGATAATCCAGATCCACGGGAGGATGCATGAAGCCCGTTTGTGTATTGGGAAATGGTCAGTTAGGCAGAATGCTGCGTCAAGCCGGTGAACCGTTAGGGATCGCTGTTTATCCTGTTGGGTTAGATGCCGAACCGGAGGCAGTGCCTTACCAAAGCAGTGTGATCACCGCAGAAATTGAACGTTGGCCCGAAACCGCATTAACCCGCGAACTGGCCCATCATCAGGCTTTTATCAATCGTGAGATTTTTCCGCAACTGGCGGATCGTTTGCCACAAAAACAGCTCATGGATACGTTGGGTCTGGCAACCGCACCGTGGCAACTGCTTTCTTCTCCCGAACAATGGCCACAACTATTTGCAGAGTTAGGCGATTTTATCATTGTCAAGCGACGGACTGGGGGCTATGACGGGCGTGGTCAGTGGCGTATCCGTCCAGGTGATGAAACAACGCTTCCACCTGAAATTTACGGTGAATGTATTGTAGAACAGGGTATTCCGTTTTCGGGAGAAGTCTCGCTGGTGGGAGCCCGTAATGCCAAAGGTGAATCAGTCTTCTATACTCTGACTCACAATTTGCATCAGGAAGGTATCTTACGTACCAGTGTTGCTTTACCTGATAATAGTGCCGATAAGCCATTTCAACAGCAAGCAGAGCAGATGCTATCCAGCATTATGAATCACCTGAATTATGTTGGTGTTATGGCGATGGAGTGTTTTATTATTGGCGATAATTTGCTGATCAATGAATTGGCTCCACGGGTTCATAATAGCGGCCACTGGACGCAAAACGGCGCTTCTATCAGCCAGTTTGAACTTCACCTGCGGGCGATCTTGAATCTTCCTATGCCACAACCAGAAATCTTTGCACCATCCGTCATGATCAATCTGATCGGCACAGAGGTGAATCCCGCATGGCTGAATTTGCCGCTGGTTCGTTTACATTGGTATGAAAAAGATGTTCGTCCTGCACGTAAGGTAGGTCACTTAAATGTTATCCATGCAGATAAAGTGACATTGGAAACAACGTTGCAAACATTAGCCTCGCTATTGCCAGCAGAATATCAAAGCAGTCTTAAATGGGCACAAGATAAATTAAGTTAATCGGTTATTTTAGGAAGTGGTAACGATTAAAATAAACTACCACTTCCCATTCCAGTCCGGTCAGCGATTATCGCATTCTTGATAGCGTTCGGGATAGTGTATCTACGATAGTTCTTGTCATTTGATCTATTTCATAATTAAGGAAATCACCGACCTTAATCTTACTGAGATTGGTCATTCTTAATGTTTCCGGGATCAGGTTTAAAGCAATTGTCTTATTTTCTTCATCAATGCCATTAATGGTTAAACTACAACCATGTAATCCAATAAAACCTTTCAGGAAAAAATAGTTAATATTGTCTTGAGGTATCCGAATAACTAACCGATAAGTTTCACCAGTCGCAGTAAACTCTACCACTTCTGCTATACCTTCTATATACACGTTACCTTTCAAGTTGCTCATTATAAGACAACATAACTCATTATTTCTCCCCGCTTCGCGGGGAGAAATTACATGCATCTTGAAATTGGATTGGTATATACGCATTAAACTTCAAGCTGCAATTTACAACACGATATGAAACCTGATATCTCCCCGCTTCGCGGAGAGATATCACACGCACCTTGAAGTTAGATTGGTATATATCAAGTTATTTCAATCTTAATACTTTTATCATAATTTAATTATTTTATTTAAAAGCAATTAAATAATTGTGATGAATATCGGCATATTAATATATTCAATAACATCTTAGGTAAATTAAAAAAATAAATCTATTTTCTAAGGAAAAATTATTTACCTTCCCATTTATATGAAAAATAGCTTCAATTTGTTTTCGTTCTCGAGAGAGAATTTTTTTGACAAAATTACCCTGTTAAGGGGATGCTATTATCCATCGCCAAGTCATAAATGTGAAAGGAGAAATTACTTGCGATTTACCAACAACTTGAAAGACCTTATGATTAGGATGGCTTTATCTCCGGTCTTATTGTTATTTGTTGTCAGTTACGCCCAAGCAAACAACTTTGTCAATTTTCAATCAATTGATACCAGCCTTTACTTCCAATTTGAGAATAAGGTTGCCCCTCAAAAAACCCTTTCCCCAATTGTGGAAGCGTTTGGTGATTACAAAATTGGCGATATGTATGTTTACAGTATTTGGCAAAATTCGCTGCAACACGATTATCAAGGCGACAAAAGTACCTATTACTATAAGTTTGTACCAAGGCTTAGTGCCAGCAAAATCACAGGGTATGACCTCTCCTGTGGCCCATTAAAAGATGTCCTGTTTGCCCAATGGATAGCCAAAACCAAAAACGTAAGATACGACTATTTCCCTGGTATCAGCTTTGATTGGCAAATCAGTGGGTTCAGTTGGTTGCGCACTATCTTTTATTTTGAAAATAATGCTAAGGGAAGCTGGAACGATCAACGTATCCATATTGATTACGGTATTCCTTTCAGGAATCGATTGGGCGATTTCCGCATTGTAGGCACTTTCGATTATACACTGGGATTAGGTGATAACCCTGAAATGATCGATTTCAAACCCGAATTGCATTATGACTTAGGCAAAAAATTAGGCTATCAAACCGGTCATCTGTGGACTGGGATTGTCGTGAATCCCGTCAAAAATAAGTACAAAATAAAAGATACGCCTGGCTTTCGCACGAATCAATTTAGTTATGGTGTGTTTATTCGATACAGCTTTTTCTAATAAACACATAAAATAGTGCCGCTTTTAATCGTTTATATCCTTGATGGAGTCACAATGTCCATTCAACACGACAAATTCGGGCGTACTTATCAGTGGTTTTTGCTGACACTTTTAGGCATGGTCTATTTTCTATCCACAGCAACAACCTTTACGTCATTGGGTGTTGTCCTGCCGAGTATGATTAATGAACTGGGCTGGAGTTGGACAAATGCGGGGTTAGGGTTCACACTGCTCGGCCTGACTTGCGGGCTATCCAGTTTTCTGCCAACGATATTTATTCGTAAAATTGGTGTTCGTTTTACCCTGTTTACCGGCCTGCTGATTTTTCTGGCGGGTTTCTACAACCTTTATCACACATACGCTATTTCATCCTATTTTATCGGTACGGCTTTAATTGGTATCGGTTTTACTTTTCTGGCGACAGTGCCGGGCACTTATGTGATTTCACGGCTATATGAGAAACAATCCCTTGCGTTTGGTTTCTACTTCACAATCGGTGGACTAGGCGGGGTAATTGGCCCGTGGATCTACTTTCTGGCAACTCGTATTTGGGGAACATGGCGAATGCATTGGATGATTTCCGCGATTATCCTCTCCATTTTCGTCATCCTGACGATTATTATTCTTCAAGAAGGTCAGCGGGAAATCGCTCACGCTAAAGCAGTAAACCAGAAACATAACAATCAGGATACGCCCAGCATTTATCGCACTAAACAACGCTGGACTGCACATCAAGCACTGCGGACATGGCAGTTCTATGTGATTGCTGCCACTTATACCGCATTTTTATGGTGTGGCATTACCGTCAACAGTTTTGCAGTTGCTCATATTATCGAAAATGGTTTTAGCGAAGCTATCGCCGCAGGATTACTGAGCACGATGGCTTTTATCAATGCCTTTTCCCGCTTAGCCGGTGGTGCTGTTGGAGAGTGGGTAGAACCGAAAAAGTTACTGATTATCAGCCTGTCTATTATTATATTTGGCTTGATTGCACTGAGTATCGCCTCGTCATGGCCATTCTTGATTGCCTTCACACTGTGTGTCGGAATGGGATATGGCATGACTTTCCTTGCATCTAGTGTATTGCTGGCTAACTATTTTGGCCGCAAGCCTTATCTGGAACTGTTTTCTATCATGAACCTGATATCTACCCTGGCTTGTCTGGCGCCTTTTTTCGCCGGTGCCATCAAAGATTATTCAGGCAGTTTTACCTCTGCATTCCTGATCATCGCTATTCCCGTATTTGTTGTTCTTGTCGTAACATTGATGATGAAACCACCTGTACATAAAATGAGAAAACACGCGGTTTAAAACACCCCATTTACTCAATAAGGTAAAAATGAACTGAAATAACGAAGAAACAAGGAAATAGCGATGTCAAAGAAAGAGTTCGGTGTATTTCTACCCATCGCCAAAGGTGGGTGGATCATATCCAAAAACACACCACTACTGGATGCGTCTTATAAACAGAACCGAGAGGCTGCTATTTTGGCCGACCAGATTGGCCTTGATTTCATTATGTCCATGGGAAAATGGCGTGGGTTTGGTGGTGAAACAGATCATTGGGGCTGCTCGCTTGAATCCGTCACCATGATGGCGGGTATTGCCGAAGTGACCCACCGCGCAAAATTAATCGCAACAGTTCATGCCGGACTGCATAATCCGGCGGTTACAGCCAAAATGATCGCCACGCTAGATCATATTAGTCAGGGGCGTGCGGGGCTGAATATTGTTTCCGGTTCATTCCGAGATGAATTTGAACAAATGGGTGCATGGGATAATAGTTTGAACCATGACCAGCGTTACGCCATGACTGAAGAGTGGACTCAGGTGATCAAACGACTTTGGCGTGAAAAACAAGTCAATCATGAAGGCACTTATTTTCATTTAAGACAGTGCGTTTCTGAACCCAAACCCCTTTCCCTTCCTTACCCTTATCTCGTTTGTGCTGGCCAATCCGAACAAGGATTACGTTTCAGTGTACGTCACACCGATGTTTGTTTTATCGGTGGCAAGGATGAGACTGAAACGCGCAATATCAGTTTAAGCGCAAAGCGTATCGCTGCTGAATACAACACAACCGCTAAGACATTCTGCATGTGTACCGTCATTTGCGCTGAAACAGATGCCTATGCGGAAACCCTCGCCCAGTTCTATCGCCAGGGCTTGGATGTGGAAGCTGTCAAAAATATGATGCATAGTTTTGGCGTCGATACGGATGGAAAAAGCAATGCGATGGTAGAACGTTCCCAAAACGCCTTTATGACTCATACTGCCATCGGTACGCCGGATACCTGCTACAAGCAACTAACAAATTTAATGCGTACTTGTGAGTTGGATGGCGTTATGTTGATTTTCCCCGATTACATAAAAGGATTAAAGATTTTTGGCGATCAGATCCTGCCCAAGTTAAGAGAAGAATTTGCCTGATAATATACCGCTGATATACACATTAAACTTCAAGTTGCAATTTACAACACGATATGAAACCTGATGTCTCCCCCGCAAAGCGGGGAGACATCACACGCATTTTGAAGTGAGATTGGTATAAACCTCGTTAATTTAAACGAGGTTTATCAAAGAAATAAGAATTATTCCGGCAAGCGCCGATATTGCCCTGGCCTCCGTAATAACCGGACACCCAACCAGCCACCACATAGTGAAAGCAGTAAGCTACTGATGATGGGAAGCAGAAACCACATCTGCCATTGTGGTTGCCACGGAAAATCAAAGACCTGAGTTTGTAACAACCAAAGTGCAATTTCTGCACCCAATGCCGCGGCCAAACCAGCCATAAAACCAAGCAGGGCAAATTCACTCCACAATGTACGACGCAAGAGTTTTTTGCTTGCCCCTAATGTGCGATATACCACCAGTTCAAGTTGTCGCTGGCTCATTCCGACCTGAATTTGTGCCAATAACAGCAATCCACCACAAATCATCACCAAAACGACCATCACTTCTAATGCCTTGCTAACTTGCTGCAAAATGCCTTGTGCTTGTTTGAGTATTGAACCAATATCCAACATGCTGATGGTTGGGAAATGGCGGTTAATTTCCGTTAGTAGCTTTCCATCACCTTCATAATGAAAGCTGGTTAACCACATTCTGTGCTGATTTTCCAACGTCTCTTTGGCGAAAATAAAAATGAAATTCGGATTTATGCTCTCCCAATCCACTTTGCGAATGCTGCTTACCGTAGTATGAAATGTTCGAGTATCTCCGGTGAATGTGAGCCTGTCTCCAAGGTTGATTTTCAACTGCTCAGCGACGCTTTGTTCCATGGAAACTTCATTCGGTTTTGGCGGCCATGTTCCCGCAATCAAGGTGTTAAAAGGCGGCAATTCCGCTTTCCATGTTAAGTTCAGTTCACGACGTACCGTAGAACTATTAGGGTGTTTTTCATTCGCCCATTCCAGCGCAGATTGTCCATTCACTTCCGTCAAACGTGCCAATACTACAGGGTAAAAATCGGTAGGCTCCACCTGGTATTTAGCCAATAAGTCATTAACCTGAACAGTTTGTGGTTGGGTCATGTTAAGCAGGAAATAATTAGGGCTATTCGGCGATAATTGCTGTTGCCATTGATTCAATAAATCTCCCCTTGCCATAATCAGCAAGGCCAACAACATGAATGACAGGGAAAATGCTGCCAATTGGGTCATGGTCTGAAATGGCCGACACAGTAACCGATTGACTGCCAGACGCAGGCTTAACTGACGGAACGTCACACGGCGCAATAGCCATAATCCCCCCCATCCCAATAATGCGAGAAACAACGCGACAATCGGTACTCCCGCTAACAGCGACCATAATAACGGCTGAGTACCTGCCAGTAATACTAATCCTCCCGTTATGATGAATGCCACCGCAGGCAAATAATAACGCAAGGGCCAAATGGATGCTGTTACGTCACTTCTCAATACCCGTGAAGGTTGGGTAGCCATAAGTTGGCGATAAGGGCGAATCCCCACTAACACGGCAATCCCAAACAGCGCAGCTACCGCCCATACCCACGGCCACATTCCCGCAGCCGGTAACATCTTAGGTAACATTCCTGCCAAAATCCGAATCAGTGCAGACTCAAAAGCCAAACCTAGAATGGAGCCTACCACTATGGCGGCCAGTAATATCACCAGCCATTGCCCAATGATCCATTGACGCAACGCCCAACGCCCTGCCCCTAATGTCTTCAGAATGGCAATCAGGTTATGTCGGCTGCGGCAATAATGCGCCATAGAAACCGCCATCGCCGCTACTGCAAGGAGTAATGTCAGCAAAGCTGATAGCAGTAAAAATTGCTGGGCACGCTCAATAGATTGTGCCATGACGCCATTATCCTGTTCCAAAGTCAGCCAGCGTTGATCGGCTTTTAGTTGTGGCTCCACGAATTGCCGGAATGATTGAATGGCGGCAGGAGAACCCGCAAACATATAACGGTAAGTCAAGCGGCTGCCGGGTTGAATCGCTCCGGTTGCCTGGGCATCATCAATATTGATTAAAATTCGGGGCGAAATCTGAAAAGGATTGAAACCGCTGTCAGGCTCTTGCAACAGTTCTCCACGGATCTTCAACGTGGTATCCCCTACGTCAATATTATCCCCAACCTTGACACCCAATAATGTCAACAATCGTGGTGCCACCAACACAGAACCTTTTTCCGGCTTTAACCCACGCGGATTGGTTTCCAGTTCGCCATACAGCGGATAACGCGCATCTGCCGCTTTCACCTGAGCCAGTTGCGGAATATCTCCCGCGTATGTCATGGTCGAAAATGAGATTTGGCGACTTAATACCAACCCCTGTTCTTGTGCCTTTTGCAACCAGGTTTCATCAACGGGATACGAAGCCCTTAAGACAAGATCACCCGCCAGAAAATCACGGCTTTGATAATGCACACTTTGATCAATGCGATCACTAATACGCCCTAATGCCAGTACACAGGCCACCGCTAAGGTCAGGGATAACCAAACAATCAGGAGAGAGGGTGTACGCCATTCACGCCAAAACCAGCGCCAGATCATGCTTCCTCCCGCAATTTACCATCTACCAGACGTAAACGACGCTGGCAACGCGCCGCCAGTTGGTTATCGTGCGTGACTAAAATCAACGTGGTGGCGTAATCATGATTAAGGGAAAACAGCAAATCGGCGATGCGATCTCCTGTCTGGCGATCAAGGTTACCTGTTGGCTCATCAGCAAACAGAATTTTGGGACGGGTACAGAATGCCCGCGCCAAAGCCACCCGCTGTTGTTCTCCCCCTGAAAGCTGGGCTGGCATGTGTTTCAGGCGTTTTCCTAACCCTAATAATTCGAGTAGTTCAATGGCTTGTTCACGGCTTTGGTTTTCCGATTCACCACGCAATAGTGCCGGAAGCTGGACATTCTCCAATGCATTCAATGTGGGGATCAACATAAACGACTGAAAAACAAAACCTACATTTTCTGCCCTTAACTGCGCACGCTGCTCTTCATTCATGCGACTGATATTTTGCCCCAATAGATGAACTTCCCCTCCACTACCATCATCCAATCCGGCAATAATGCCCAGAAGCGTTGATTTACCTGATCCTGATTCACCAATTAATGCAATTGTCTGTGCTGGCTCGACAACCAACTCAATACCTTGCAATATATTAATTACCTGTTCCCCTTGACCGACATGTTTAGTGAGATGATGAACTTCAAGAATACTTTCTACAGCCATGTATTTTTCCTTTTATTGTTAGTGCTATGCAGTGCCAGAGCAGCGGCGGCAGATACCCTGCTTATATTAGGCGATAGCCTCAGTGCCGGATATCGTTTACCAGTTGAGCAGTCATGGCCTGCACTGATGGCAAAACAGTGGCAACAAACTGGCAAAAAAACAGTCATTGTTAACGGCAGTATTAGTGGCAATACTGTAGCGCAAGGGCTTGAACGTTTGCCTGAGTTATTGAAACAGCACAATCCAAAATGGGTTTTGATCGAGCTTGGTGCTAATGATGGACTGCGTGGTTTTCCCATTCAAAACATAGAACAAGATTTGCAGCAGAGCATCAATCTGATTAAACAAGCCGATGCACAACCACTGTTAATGCAAATCCAAATTTCACCCAATTATGGAAAACGATATACCGAATCCTTCGCCAAAATTTATCCTGTGCTTGCTAAACGTAACCAAATTCCTCTGCTGCCATTTTTCATGGAGCACGTTGCTATCAAACCAGAATGGATGCAAGATGACGGGTTGCACCCTAATCAAGCTGCACAACCCTTTATTGCTGATTGGATGTCCAACACATTGTTGGCATATATCAACTCTCCTTAAGTAAAAAATATTTCTTAATAGTAAATCATTTATTTCCATAAATTGATGCAGATGGATAGGTAAAGTTATGCAAAAAGCCATTTTTATTACTGGGTGTTCTAGCGGGATCGGGTTAGTCGCGGCCAAAATCCTCCACCAACGTGGCTACCGTGTACTCGCAGCTTGCCGCAAACCCTCTGATTTGGCACATATGCGTGAGTTGGGGTTCGATCCCATCGAATTGGATTTAGATGATAAAGAAAGCGTAGAGCGCGCAGCCAGGAAAGTCATCGAATTAACCAACGGGCGTTTATTCGGACTATTCAATAATGGGGGATTTGGTGTCTACGGCCCATTGGAAAGCATCTCCCGCGAACAGATGGAAAAACAGTTTTCCACCAATTTCTTTGGCACCCATCAACTGACATGCCTGCTACTGCCAGCTATACGCGCTTATGGCGCAGGGCGGATTGTCCAAACCAGCTCTGTTATGGGATTGATCTCGACACCAGGCCGTGGGGCGTATGCTGCCAGTAAATATGCCCTTGAAGCCTGGTCGGATGCCTTACGTGGCGAATTGGCAAAAACAGATATTAAAGTTAGTCTGATAGAGCCTGGCCCAATCCATACCCGTTTTACGGAGAATGTTAATCAAACACAGCAGGATCATCCGGTTGAGAACCCAAGTCTTGCTCGTCGTTTCACTTTGATGCCTGAGGAGGTCGTTTCTAAACTCATTCATGCACTGGAAAGTCCCAACCCGAAATTACGCTATTCGGTTACGTTATTGACTCATGGAGTAAAAGTGATGCGCCGTCTACTCCCTGAGCGATGGCTTGATAGGATCTTGCGCTGGCAAAGTAAATAGACATTGAAAAACGGACAAACAAGTCTTATTTATTCATGTAATCACCTTACAACGACTCAGAGAAAAATCCCATGGAACCAACCGCGAATACAAGCAACAATACTGCCTCTATCATTCATATTGATGAATCGAATATTGCCCAGGTTGTGCAGCACTCTCTCACCCAACTTGTCGTATTCTACTTCTGGTCCCCACAGGACCTGCATTGTCATGAATTAGAAACCACGCTTGATAAAATAGCCCATGAATATGCAGGACTATTTACCCTGGCTAAAGTCAATTGTGACCAACTTTTTCATATCGCTGCACAATTTGGGGTGCGTAGCTTACCTACTGTACTGTTTGTAAAAGAAGCTCGCCCTGTTCAGGGTTTTGAGGGTATCCAGACAGATGAAGCCATCAAAAAACTTTTTGCCACTCTCCTCCCCCAAATGGAAAAATCGCCATTAGAGCAAATTAACGAGCTACTTGCAGAAGGCAAAGATCAGGAAGCATTGCCTTTACTAAAAGAAATCCATCAAGAAGATCCACAAGATACAGAGATTACCCTATTGCTGGCCCAAGTGAATCTTTCACTCAATCATCTTGAAGAAGCCCAAAAAATACTGGATACCGTTCCATTAGAAGCACAAGATGAACACTATAATGAATTACTTGAATACCTTAAGTCACAGCAAGAGGCGGCGGATTCACCGGAGATTCGACAACTACAACAAGCGTTGGCAACTCAACCAGAGAATGCAGAATTAGCCGTACAACTGGCTGCCAAATTACACGAAGTTGGCCGTAATGCAGAAGCCCTGGAATTGCTATTTAGTTTTCTAAAAAGGGATCTTTCCGCTGCCGAGGGTGCAGTGAAAAAGACGATGATGGATATTCTCTCTGCACTGGGTACTGGAGATGCTCTGGCATCTAAATACCGTCGTCATGTATACTCTTTACTCTATTAAGTAAAGAAAATTTATATATTCCATAATTAGCTAAGTAAGGGAATTGTTATGGATTTACTCTCTTTTGGTGCTGTCCCGATTTTAATCGTTATTGCAATTGCTATCGTCTTTACCTGTGTCAAAACCGTTCCACAAGGCTATCAATGGACTGTTGAGCGCTTTGGACGTTACACCCGTACATTAACACCAGGCCTGCACATTATCATGCCATTTGTTGATCGTATCGGTCGTAAAATCAATATGATGGAACAGGTTCTGGATATTCCATCGCAGGAAGTCATTTCTCGCGATAATGCCAATGTCACCATTGATGCCGTCTGCTTCATCCAGGTTGTCGATCCCGTACGTGCTGCCTATGAAGTCAGCAATCTGGAACTGTCCATCATCAACCTGACCATGACCAACTTCCGTACTGTGCTGGGCTCAATGGAACTGGATGAAATGCTGTCCCAACGCGATTCCATCAACAGCCGATTGCTGGCAATCGTCGATGAAGCGACTAACCCATGGGGCGTCAAGATCACCCGGATTGAGATCCGTGATGTGCGTCCACCAAAAGAGTTAATCTCCGCCATGAACGCCCAAATGAAAGCCGAGCGTACCAAACGTGCAGATATTCTTGAGGCAGAAGGTATTCGTCAGGCCGCCATTTTGAAAGCGGAAGGAGAAAAACAGTCGCAAATTTTGAAAGCAGAAGGTGAACGCCAATCAGCCTTCCTCCAAGCTGAAGCCCGTGAACGTGCCGCCGAAGCAGAAGCGCGGGCAACCAAAATGGTTTCTGACGCTATTGCAAATGGTGATATGCAGGCAATTAACTACTTCGTTGCCCAAAAATATACCGATGCCCTCACCAACATCGGTGCCTCAAATAACAGCAAAGTGATTATGATGCCACTGGAAGCCAGCAATTTAATGGGAGCCATTGGTGGTATTGCTGAATTAATTTCCGAAAGCAAGAAAAGCAAGCAAGATAATAAATAGTCATACAGGGTAAATTGTTATGATTGAACAGATCGCCGCTCAGCCAGCCTGGTTCTGGCTCTGTTTTGGTGGCCTGCTTCTGATTGCAGAATTGCTGGGAACGGGAGGATATCTGTTGTGGACAGGAACCGCAGCCATCGTTGTTGTCCTGATCACATGGATTTTCCCTACTATGGGCTGGGAATTGCAAGGTACTCTGTTTGCTGTCTTAACCTTGCTTTCTGCTATTGCATGGCGTAGCTGGCTACGCCATCGCCCACGCCAGACTAGTGATAAGGCGCTCAATCAGAAAAACCACCAGTTGATTGGAATGCGTACCCGTTTAATCACGGATACCGAAAACGGTTTTGGACGAGTCAAACTGGCCGATGGCAGTTGGCGCGTTCATTGTAACCAAGAACTTCCAGCCAATACCGAAGTTGAGGTTATCGCCGTCGACGGGATCACATTAAAGGTGAAACCGGTTCTCCATCAACCATGATACTTACAGCAGCCAGATAAATGCTCAATGATGGGACAATCAGCCCCATCATCTCCTGGGCATTCAGCCACCAATACCAGTAATTTTTCCTTTATCTTTTGCAATTCCAACATCGTTTTTTCTATTTCCGCCACTTTTTGCAGGGTTGCCATTTTTACATCGGCACTGTGACGGTGAGGATTGCGAAATAGTCGCAGCAATTCGCGACACTCCTCCAACGTAAATCCAACTTCTTTCGCCTGACGCAAAAGCATCAGTTCATCAATATGCCTTTTTTGGTAATGACGATAGCCATTATCTCCCCGCTCTGGTGCGGTAATGAGATCTTTTTCTTCATAAAACCGAATCGCTTTGCTGGTTAAACCGGTCTTACGGGCAATTTCACTGATATTCATTATTTCCCCTTGACCTTCCCCTTGCCGGAAGGTTTAGCCTTAATGATAAGTATATCACTCTGTATCAGGAGATATTGTTATGTCCACAACCACCATTCTCGCACTTCAAGGCCTGACTTGTATGCATTGTGTCGGCAGGGTTAAAAAAGCGTTGGAAAGAATACCCGGCGTTGAGCTGACGGATGTGAACCTCAATTATGCCAAAGTTATCAGTAATGTTTCACCTGATGAATTGATTGCGGCCATTGTTGCCGAAGATTATCAAGCCTCTGTTGCCACCCAACCCGATGTTGTATTACGCCTGTCAGGTTTAAGCTGCATGAAATGTGCAAATAAAACACAAAAGGCATTGGACGCGGTAGAAGGTGTTATCGCCACAGAAGTTAATACCCAAGCTGCAAAAATCTATGGTAAAGCAGAGAACAGTGCCTTAATCCATGCAGTCGAACAAGCCGGATATCACGCTGAATTAGCAACGGAAACCGAGTACCCAAAAACTGAGCCGCTGGCAATACATGTTCCACAGACTCCGGAGTCTTTGGCAGCGGCAATATCTTCGACTCCGGTAGAAACCGTTTCTGTTGAACACAGCAACAAAAATGATGTGAGTGGTAATGACAGTATTCAGCTCCTGCTGGATGGCATGAGCTGTGCAAGCTGTGTTAGTAAGGTACAAAAAGCCCTGCAATCCGTTGATGGCGTGGAACATGCCAGAGTCAATCTCGCGGAAAGAAGCGCATTGGTCACAGGCCACGCCTCACCAAATGCCTTAGTTGAAGCCGTCATCAAGGCCGGTTATGGTGCGGAAATTATTCAGGATGAAACAGAACGCCGTGAGCGTCAGCAACAATTAGCACAGGCCAATATGCGCCGATTTCGCTGGCAATCGGCCCTTGCGTTAGTGGTTGGATTGCCTGTCATGGTGTGGGGTATGGTAGGCGACAATATGATACTCACACCAGCAAACCACACCATTTGGCTAACTATTGGTTTGGTGACGCTGGTTGTAATGCTATTTGCAGGTGGGCATTTTTATCGTAATGCGTGGCAAAGTCTAAAAAATGGCAGTGCAACAATGGATACCCTCGTAGCTCTGGGTACTGGTGTCGCATGGCTCTATTCAATAAGCGTCAATTTGTGGCCAGAAATTTTCCCCCCCCAAGCTCGCCATCTTTATTATGAAGCCAGTGCCATGATTATTGGTTTGGTCAATCTCGGCCATGCCTTGGAACAACGTGCCCGCCAACGCTCTTCCAAGGCCCTTGAGCGATTATTAGATCTCACGCCACCAACGGCGCGGCTAGTTACCTCTGAAGGTGAAAAAACAGTGCCTCTGGCCGATGTCATGCCCAATATGATACTACGCCTGACAACAGGAGATCGTGTTCCGGTTGATGGTGAAATTACTCAGGGTACAGTTTGGCTGGATGAAGCCATGCTGACAGGTGAACCTATTCCTCAGCAGAAAACAACTGGCGATACCGTCCATGCCGGCACTGTAGTCCAGGATGGTACGGTATTGTTTAAAGCCAATGCCATTGGCAGCCAAACAACCTTGGCACGCATTATTAAACTTGTTCGTCAGGCACAAAGCAGCAAACCTGAAATCGGCCAATTGGCCGATAAAATATCTTCAATATTCGTGCCTGTTGTCGTTGCTATCGCCCTGATTGCTGGCGCGATTTGGTATTTTGTCGGCCCTGCCCCACAAATCATGTACGCACTGGTCATCATGACAACCGTCTTGATTATCGCCTGTCCTTGCGCACTTGGGCTGGCAACCCCCATGTCCATCATCTCAGGGGTAGGACGGGCAGCCGAATTAGGTGTATTGGTGCGTGATGCTGATGCTCTGCAACATGCCAGTCAACTGGATACGATTGTCTTTGACAAAACAGGAACCTTAACTGAAGGTATGCCACAAGTCACAGAGATCCACACCTTTAATGGTTTCACCGAAGAGCAAGTATTACTATGGGCCGGTGCATTAGAAAATGGCTCTAATCACCCCTTGGCAAAAGCTATTTTATTGCAGGTTGAGGGGCAAAAATTACCCGAAGTACAAACATTCCGAACCCTCGCAGGATTGGGTGTTAAGGGAGAAATTGGAGAGGCTACGCTGTTATTGGGTAACCAAAAATTACTTGAGCAGCATCAGATTGAAACAACAGAATTAAAGCCATTTATTGCGGCACAGGCAGAAAGAGGCATTACTCCCGTTATTCTGTCGGCCAATGGGAAAATCGCTGCCCTGTTCTCTATCCGTGATCCCTTGCGCCAGGATACCATTTCTGCCCTGCAACGCTTACATCACCAAGGCTATCGTTTGGTTATGTTAACAGGAGATAATCCCATCACAGCGAATGCCATAGCCCAAGAAGCAGGTATTGACCAGGTGATTGCCGGTGTTTTGCCTGATGGTAAAGCCGCAGCCATTCAGTCACTTCAATCAGAAGGCAGAAAAGTGGCGATGGTCGGCGATGGCATAAACGACGCCCCTGCATTGGCGCAAGCGGATGTCGGCATCGCAATGGGAAGCGGTAGCGATATCGCCATAGAAACCGCAACAATTACCCTGATGCGCCATAGCCTGCACGGGGTTGCTGATGCAGTTGAATTATCCCGCGGTACATTGCGTAATATGAAACAAAACCTATTTGGTGCATTTGTCTATAATACCTTAGGCATTCCAATTGCGGCCGGCATTTTATACCCGTTCACGGGCACTTTATTAAATCCTGTCGTTGCAGGTGCGGCCATGGCACTGTCTTCTATTACTGTTGTCAGTAACGCCAATCGCTTATTACGTTTCAAACCTAAGTCCTGACCTAACTTATTTTCTCCATGAAAAGCTAAACCTATTCCGTTTAGCTTTTTATCCCGCACTTTTCCCTCTTTCTTGTTGGTGATTAACGGGTTAGCATACCGCCCAATGCCAGCTATTGGAGGATGTAATATGGGAAAATTACTGTCATATTTCAGTAAAATATTGGGGCTCAATTCCCAACGACATTACCCTTATCCTGCTTTTGACATCGATTTAAATAACAACAAACAGTTACATATTGTTGGCAGCATTCATATGGGTACTAAGAACATGTACCCACTTTCTGAAGTATTGTTGGAACAGCTAGAGCAAGCGGATGCTCTGATTGTCGAGGCAGATATCACGCAGGCCAATTCCCCTTTCAAAGAAACATTTCCTGAACAGACCGAGTTATCACAACGTTTATCTCCCGAACATTTTGCCTGCCTGCAACACTATTGCCGGGAAATTCAACATCCTGTCACGTTGCTGGATCCATTGCCATCGTGGCAAGTCGCATTGATATTACAAGCCACCCAAGCCCAATATTTGGGGTTACAACCCCAATATGGTATCGATTGCCAATTACTGAACAGTGCACAAGCACTCAATAAACCCATTATCGAGTTGGAAGGAACTGATGCACAAGTAAGCCTTCTCACCAACTTGCCAAACGGTGGGATCTCACTATTGGAAGATACCATCACCCATTGGCATACTAATGCCCGTGCTTTACAGACCATGATTAGCTGGTGGATGAATTACAAACCGGAGAAACAAAATCAGGTAATACCCATGACATTCTGCGAAGAGATTTATCAAACCTTAATGGCTGAACGCAACCGTCAATGGAGTGAACAGTTACATAGCTTACCAGCAGGAAAATATTTGGTTACAGTAGGCGCTTTGCACCTTCACGGTGAGAACAACTTACGCCAGATGCTGGCAAAACCGCAAACATAGCAACTTCATCTGCTTCATTCTGAAAGTCAACCATTACGGATAAGCAGTGATAAATTGATCTTTATAGGAAAAAATATGACTCCCGCTGTTGTCTTGCTGGAAAAACAAAAAATTAATTTCAAACTTCATCCTTATGACCACGATGTCAATGAACATAATTTTGGTGATGAAGTGGTGAAAAAACTCGGTTTAGATGCCAATCAGGTTTTTAAAACATTGTTGGTTTCATTGAATGGTGATCCTAAACATCTTGCTGTCGCCGTTACGCCTGTCTCTGGGCAACTCGATTTGAAAAAAGTGGCTAAAGTTTTCAAGGCCAAGAAAGCAGATATGGCCGATCCTCAACTGGCACAAAAGGTAACGGGTTATTTAGTAGGTGGCATTAGCCCGTTGGGACAGAAAAAGCGTCTACCTACCGTGATTGACAGTCAGGCGCAAACCTTACCAACTCTATTTATTTCGGGTGGTAAACGTGGTTTAGATATTGAATTGTCCCCCATAGATTTATGTCAATTACTTCATTGCTCATTTGCTGATATTGCTAAAATTTGAAGATCAATTGCAATTCTCGCTGAATTTTTTCGAGCTGGCTCTGTTTTCTTTAAAACAGGGCCTTGTGATAAACAATAATGTCGATATACTTTCCTCACAACGAAGAAATCCCTAATTACTATTTCAATTAACTTAGTTTCTTTAAATAAAAGAGGAATAAAATGGGTCGTGACATCAATTTATTGAATCATGTATAGTATGCCTATTTGGAGAACATTCAGATGGCAAAGATTGATGTGACCTGTCCCTCTTGTTGTGCAGTTAAAGGGATCCA
>NZ_JADEUF010000270.1 GCF_015163655.1 Xenorhabdus griffiniae
ACGCGATGCTCAACTTTAACACCCAATAACGAGCGTTTGTTGAAGCCAGTCGCGTTGTTTTTTACCTTGTTTAAAGTTGGCAAAAATACCCAATGTGTGAGAAAGCAGCTTTCTGGCGATTCGATTGCTCAGATGCCACATATCCCGCGCCCAGCACTTCTCGATAGCAAATTGTCCGGCGAGTTGGCCAATCACCGTTTCAATAAGACGTCGTTTGGCATTGATGCATTTTCTTATCTCTTTGGGAACAGGATCATCCATATTGGCTCGCACTGGCGTGATCATTTCAATATCAGCTCTCTTCATTTCTTGTTTAAATTCAGTGCCTAAATAGCCTTTGTCACCGAGTAAATAGCCAGTGATTGGCGCGACCAAATCCCCAGCAGCCTCACGCTCGCTGACACTTGCCGGTGTGAGTGTAAACCCTGTCACGATGCCGATTTCATCGACCAGCAGATGCCCCTTAAAGCCGTAGTACGTTTCACTCTTGGTGGCGCAGTATCCATAATCGGCTTGTCCTTTAAAACGTGCACAGCCTTTCGCGCGTTTAAAGAGGCAAACAGGTAGAGGAAATCCATCAATAATATGCACCGGTCGGTCGAGCGCACCTAATAATCTCGCCAGCTTTTCTTGCAGTTGTTGTTTAACCGCCCAAAGATTCGAAACTTGTTTAGCAAAATTAGCGCGTGAACCCAGCCCCGGAAACCACTCGCTCCAATGGTCACGAAAGTAAGTCCAAATCCCTTTATCCGTTGAAAAACCTAAGAATTCCCCCACAACTTCCATCGTGATAGCTTCGGCATCGCTGAGTTTAGGCGGAAAGCCTCGGCTTCTGAATCGTGTCCCTTGCTGTAACTCTGCTAAATTTTCATCTACCCAACAAAATACCCAAATGATAAAATCCTGCTGTGACATAGCCTTTTGTTCCTTTATTGCTCTTTGTTTCGCAACTTAAGGTTATAAAGGCAGGGCTATGTCATTTCAATTCACTATGTCATCTCATCTAGAAAGTCGAGCATCGCGT
>NZ_JADEUF010000271.1 GCF_015163655.1 Xenorhabdus griffiniae
AACGCGATGCTCGACTTTAACACCCAATAACGAGAGTTTGTTGAAGCCAATCGCGTTGTTTTTTACCTTGTTTAAAGTTGGCAAAAATACCTAATGTGTGAGAAAGCAGCTTTCTGGCGATTCGATTGCTCAGATGCCACATATCCCGCGCCCAGCATTTCTCGATAGCAAATTGCCCGGCGAGTTGACCAATCACAGTTTCAATAAGACGCCGTTTGGCGTTGAGGCATTTTCTCGTCTCTTTGGGAACAGGATCATCCATATTGGCTCGCACCGGCGTTATCATTTCAACGTCTTCTCTCTTCATTTCCTGTTTAAATTCAGTGCCTAAATAGCCTTTATCACCGAGTAAATAGCCGGTTATTGGCGCAACTAAATCCCCGGCGGCCTCACGCTCGCTGACACTTGCCGGTGTGAGTGTAAACCCTGTCACGATGCCGATTTCATCGACCAGCAGATGCCCTTTAAAGCCGTAGTACGTTTCACTCTTGGCGGCGCAGAAGCCATAATCGGCTTGTCCCTTAAAACGTGCACAGCCTTTCGCGCGTTTAAAAAGGCAAACGGGCAGAGGAAATCCATCAATAATATGCACCGGCCGGTCGAACGCACCCAATAATATCGCCAGTTTCTCTTGCAGTTGTTGTTTAACAACCCAAAGATTCGAAATCTGTTTAGCAAAATTGGCACGTGAACCCAGCCCCGGAAACCCCGCGCGCCAGTGGTTATTAAAGTATGTCCAAATGCCTTTATCGGTTGAAAATCCTAAAAATTCACCCACGACTTCCATCGTGATGGCTTCGGCATCGCTGAGTTTAGGCGGAAAGCCTCGGCTTCTGAATCGTGTACCTTGCTGTAACTCTGCTAAATTTTCATCTACCCAACAAAATACCCAAATGATAAAATCTTGTTGTGACATAGCCTTTTGTTCCTTTATTTCTTTCAGTTTGGTCACTTAAAGTTATAAAGGACAGGCTATGTCATTTCAACTCACCTCGAAAGTCGAGCATCGCGT
>NZ_JADEUF010000272.1 GCF_015163655.1 Xenorhabdus griffiniae
TCTTATTAAGTTTTGAAATAAGCGTATTTTCCTATTTTTCCATTAATAAATTATTTGCTTCCAAGTAATAGAAGGCCAAAGATTATGAATTGTAATAAAAAAGTTAATAGATATGTTATTTAATATAAATAGCGTTTCAAAATGATAGGAGTATTCCTTACCCTGCGCAGGGTAAGGAACTCCAATATCTGATACTATCAGTATTATGAAAATCTATTTATACCAATCCAACTTTAAAATGCGTGTGATTTTTCCCCGCTTAGCGGGGGAGAAATCAGGTTTCATATCGTGTTGTAAATTGCAATTTGTTAATAGTAATAACCCCCGAATAAACCAGCAGAAGTTGTTCCGGATACAATAAGTGATTTATTGACTCCAGCCCAAAGAAAAACTGTAATTTCCCGAGCCGATTTCCAGGCGATTTCTACGCGCTGAGATGGCGGGGTGGATCATGTCTTCGGGTATATTATCACCGTTAAGTTTCCAGTTTCCTTGGGTTTCAGGCAGTTCTGCCTCTACGATACAATTTGACGGAAATTTCACATCCCACAACAGGCAATCTTTATCAAATAGCTACCAGCCTGAACATGACCTCCTGCTTCCTCAATGGCGCGCAACAGATTTCACGCGGGTGGGTTCATCCAGCAATTTGTAACTGATCGCTATCAGAGATGCAGTCTGTGTAATATCCACGCCACCAAAGTGCTCATAAATTCGCCATGGCAGAATACAGGTTATCATGTATGTTGATTGGCCAAAGTTGCCCTGAGTATTCATTAAAAATGGGTGCGATTATTTGTAATTTATTGATTTAAATGATTATTTTGTTTAGTAGGATAAAAATCATCAATTGCAAATACATTTTTTAACTTATTGGTATAACTTATAACTCTTGTTTTGAATAATTATTGAACAGAAAGACATCACTTCCACTGTCCTCAATTCCATACCTCTTTTTATTTATTTTTTTATGCATAAACGATGCATAAACTGAGAATAAAGG
>NZ_JADEUF010000273.1 GCF_015163655.1 Xenorhabdus griffiniae
CCTATATATATTAGATATAATGCACCTACTATTCTGATTATAGCGAAAAAACTGGGTGTTTGGTTGATCAATACTCCGATACCAACAAGAGTATAAAAAACATGAACTAAGACTCCAGCAGAAATTCCTAATGATGAGTAAATCCCAGATTTACGACCATAAATAAGGCTATTTCTTGTTATCATAGCAAAATCAGCGCCAGGACTGATAACTGCTAAAATAGTTACTGTCGCAATAGAAAATAATTCAATCATTTTATTACTCTTGTTTTTTTCTGAAAGTTATTACAAGCATATCTCTTACTGCTTTTTTTTCTTTATCTATCCTGAATATAGGACTAACTCCATGAAATAGTTCTTTATCATTTAGCATTACCATTTCAAAAGCATTTTTCATGGTGAAAGATATTAGCTTATTTTTATTCTTGTCATAAATAGTACTTTCTCCTCCAATACAATTAATTCTGTTTATGCATAACATAAGAACATAATCTACACCATCTCTATGTATCCCTTCTGGCGTTGGTTTTCCAATTTGATTATCTGTTACTTCAATTCTGAATTGATGAGTTTCTATGTGCCAATTACCTTTTGGTGATAGTTCTGTAAATAAATCATGTGATAAATGGAAAATACCTTTCATGATTTTGCTTTTTATTATTTCGTCCTTTATTGGTTCATAATGTCTTTCTATATCACCATTTAGGTTGTTATAATTTTTTGTTTGAAAATGAGGTTGATGAGGTTCTATTCTTACCTCTCTTGATGTAACGTCGGAGCTTAATGTTGAGTATCTTCTTCTCCTATATTGACCACCATCACCCATATATTTATCAAGTTCTAACTTATCCCAGCTTCTTACGAATTTATCAACGTCAAATGACTGATTATTTATATATTCGTTTATTAATTTTATAGAGCTCTCCATTTTTAGATACACAAAATTATTTTCTTTCATTTCTTTGATAACATTTTTCTTAATGTCATTAATTGTAATGTAT
>NZ_JADEUF010000028.1 GCF_015163655.1 Xenorhabdus griffiniae
ATCTTGTTGTGACATAGCCTTTTGTTCCTTTATTTCTTTCAGTTTGGTCACTTAAAGTTATAAAGGACAGGCTATGTCATTTCAACTCACCTCGAAAGTCGAGCATCGCGTTGTATTAACTCTATTTAATTATATGAGTGGTTATAAATAGCGTTTCAAAATGATAGGGGTATTCCTTACGACGAGCGGGGTAAGGAATGCCAACATCTGATACTCTCAGTATTATGAAATACCTATTTATATACGCATTAAACTTCAAGTTGCAATTTACAACACTCTATGAAACGTGATTTCTCCCCCCGCTTTGTGGGGAGAAATTACACTCATCTTAAAGTTAGAAATTGGTGTAACCCCATTAATTTAATTACATTAGAAATTTTTTAATCCTAATTAATTTGTTAACAACAAAATAACCTCAGTTAATAAAATCTACCAACCTCACATTTTCAAAAAAAATCAGATAGATTAAACCTTACCCAAAATGTAAAAAATAAAATAAAAATCAATAAAATAAAAAAAGATATTGACTAATAAACCCTATTATTAGTGAAACAAATAATAATAATTATCATTTACATTATCATTTGAACGGTGTACGTTTTTCTCGCGCGATAGATCAGGCCGTTTTTAAGATTGGGTAACGAGGGATCCCCCACTCCAAACGAGGATAATGATGAAAAAGTTCAACGTATTAATCGCCGCTTTAGGCACATTGGGATTTATGGCACAGGCTCAGGCAGAAGTTGGTTTCGGGCAGAGTCAAATAAGCTCACCATCATATGTCAAGGTTGGTGAAACTCAAACAGGTTCAAATTCACACGGTGGTGCGAATGGCGCCCCAGGCATTGGAGTCAGTTCAATCGGTGGAGGAAAACTCATCGGTTTTTCTGGCTTAACTCGCATGGCACCAACGGACAGCAATGGTATTCATAATATCTCAAGAGCAGGTGCACCAGGCTCTCATGGCGGGATGGGGGTATTCCATTTTAGTAAGGTTGCTAATGCTGACGTTTATTTTGGTGAATGGTCTCAGACCGGTCAGGCTGGTGATAGTACCCATACGGTTTACTATGCAGGCAAGGATATCACTACCAATATTCCAACCGACGGTACAGCAACTTATACAGTGACAGGTATTAACCAGTACAGCGGTGACAATGCTCTGGCCGGTACATTTACCGCAGACTTCGGTGAGAAAACCCTGGTCGGTTCCATGGAAAATACCGCAATGACAATAGATATTAGTGCCAATATTGGCGCTGATGCCAAATTCAACGGTATAGCCATAACTGATGATTTGGTTGGCAGCACCAGTGGTCACTTCTTTGGCGATAACGCATCTAGTTTGGCAGGGTATGCGAAATTTGCTGATGATGACACCAAAGATACCGCCTTTGGTGGTTCTAAACAGTAGTCATTAATTTTTCAGAGAACAGTGCCATCCTGGGCTGTTCTCTGTTTTTTTATTCTTAATAACGTGAGCTTTGTGATCTGGTTTCCCGATGTCTGACAATAAAATTACGCCAATATTATCAACGGCACTGGTGGCGCTATGCCTATCCCTATCCGTTTATGCCGATGAAGATACCCCAAGAAAAATCTGGCAAGAAGCACAACATAATCAACAGGAAAATGAAACCAATCTGATTACGCCAGATCCTATTTTTGTTGAAAATAATGCTTCACTGATTGTCATTAACGGACAAACGTTTCAGGTCGAAAACAATATTAATGATATCGGCCAAGCACTATTCCTGGCTATTAACCATCAACAATGGTCAGATGTCAGACGTTTTCTCTCGGCTTATCAAAAATTGCCGGAACATGATGTAATGTTGGTCAATTTTGCTCAGGGCGGGCTGGCACGTCTTGAGGGCAATTTAGATCTCGCCGCTTATCATTATCAACAAGTTCTGAATCAACAGCCCGATTTTCCTCGTATCGAACTGGAATTAGCTCGCGTCTATTTTGAGGATCATAAAAATCGGGAAGCTGAGCAACTATTTACTGGATTGTATAAAGCACAAAAGTTACCAGAAGTCGTGCTGAAAAATATTAACAGCTATCGGGAAGCGATAGATCTGAGAAATAGTTGGCGCGGCTCTTTCTCGGCTGGTTACGCTTATAATGATAATGTAAATATGTCTCCTGATCAGGAAAATCCCCGTTACGATTTTGATCCCATAGAGCAAATACTCTATAAAAGGCAGATACCAAAGGCCATCAGAGCATGGGGTACGTCTTATGACGCAACATTAAGTCGGCGTTATCAACTTACAGGACATCACGGTATTTTTGGTCGTGGCCTGATTTATGGTGAAAACTATCGTAATTACCATGATGAAAACGAGAATACATTTCAACTGGTTAGTGGATACAGCTACAAAAGCAAAAGTCACGATTTCTCTTTTGGGCCTCTGTTTGAATATAAACAACGAGCAGGCGAACCCTATTACCGTGCGGTAGGTGCCAAAACAGAATGGCGATGGGCGTTCACACCCAAAACAGCCATGAATGTTGAACTTGAGCACAAACAGCTACATCATCAGCCAAGTTTTCGCAGGAAAGATGGCAGCTTTACCTCAGCCTACCTCACTCTATTCCATTCCATTAGCAAAGACGTTGTCCTGTTTGGCGGCGGCGATTGGGTTTATCGCGACAACGACCAGTATGCCGTGGATCGCTACCAGCAATGGGGAATTCGGACAGGGATTGCCGGACAAATCTATCCCGGAATCAATGGTTCTCTGTTTGCCACACTGAAAAAACGTCATTTTGGCGCTTACAACCCGATGTTGAATGCCACACGCCAAGATAATGAGCAGATTTACAGCGCCATCATAAAAGTACCCGCCGCTGAAATATGGGGCATGACACCTTCTTTCACTTTCCGCCATCGACGCAATCACAGCAATGTGGCTTGGATGTACAGCTATAACAAAAACGAAGTGCTAATCAGACTAGAAAAATATTTTTAATCAAATAGTTATTCTTTTCTTTTGTGTGATGATAATTGATAAATCGAGGCAAGAGACATCAATGACATACCGAATTAAAACACAGTTCACCCCCACCACAATTGCATTGTCACTGGCATTATCACTAATTGCCCCACCCCTATTTGCCGAATCTAAACCTACAGCCACAACCTCAAATAGTAAGACGGATCTAGGCAAGATTCGTGTCACGGATAACAGTGATAAAGATGAAGAGGGTTATAACGCAGTCTATGACAAAGATATCTCCAATATTTATATCGGCAAAGAGCAGATAGAGCGCTACAAGGGCGCTTCTCCCGCCGATTTAATTAAAGGTGCTGTCGGTGTATATAGCGGTGACGCCCGCAATAGTGGTGCCCTGGATGTCAATATCCGTGGTGTTCAGGGACAAGGGCGAATTCCCATCACCATCGATGGCACAGAACAGGCTATTACCGTCGGGCGAGGTTATAATGGAGCCAATAACCGTAACTACATCGATCCAAATTTAATCAGTAGCATTGAAATCGAAAAAGGCCCTTCACTGAACCGTAAAGTTAAAGGATCAATCGGTGGGGCAGTATCTATCAAGACCTTGACCATTGATGACGTGGTGCCAAAAGGGGAAACTTTCGGTATCAATACTAAGCTGGAAACCAGTAGTAACTCAGTGAGGGAGCGTACACCATCCCTACAATTGGGACAGGACTACCGCGATATTCCTAACTTTATCCAAAACAAGGTGGAAACCGATCCAGAGTTGCAAATTACACCTCATTCATCGAAAGACAATAAACTGTTTGGTTTCAAAGATAATGCCTTCCGCATCGCATTAGGAACACGGCAGGAATATTTTGACCTAATGCTGGCCTATGCATACCGTCGTCAGGGTAACTATTTTGCCGGCAAAGGGGGCGCCCATCGCTATGATGAACCCATTACGGAAAACGACAGGGAACTCATGAAGAATGTCCAGACAACACTGGACCCCTATCTGCCTTTTGCCGCTCGTATCTATCGTCCCGGTAATGAAGTTCCTAACACTTCCAGTGAAATGCGTTCTGTATTAATTAAAAATACTTGGCGTTTCACCGAAGATCAGGTTCTACAGTTGGGGATTCGTAATACCCATATGGAGTTTGGTGATATTATGCCTTCACGTCTGGGCTGGGTCATACCTGAAGAAAATAAAGTTCCTCAATGGCCATTAGCGAAAGTTCTCCAGAAAGCTGCCAACCTGACCTATAAATGGCAACCTGAGAATAACCCCTATGTCGACTTCGACATGAATTTATGGACAACTCGCACCACCAGCAATACCAACACCGCCGGAGGATATCCGCGTACTCCTGTTGACAGAGACTGGCGTTGGGAAGATGGTCTTGAGGGCAGAAACGCCAATATCGATGGCACATTGATCAATACTGCCATCACCCATTCTCAAAACAATCGTTGGGGTGTTGATCTTTCCAATAAATTTACCCTGCACCCGAGTTTAGAACTGACTTTAATGGGAAATTTCCAACGGGAACGCCTTGATTCCAATGATGATTATGATTCACCTAATCTATATTTTGACCAGTCACCGACACGGAAAGGACAACGTCAGGAAATCAATCTCGCCTTTAACTTTAACTGGCGACCTGCTTCATGGCTGGAACTGAATGCAGGAGCCAAGCGCGTTTCTTATTGGTCTCAAGATGATTTGCTTAATGAACGGCGTGCCGTAAAAGATAGCCGTTATCAGAAACAACCGGAAACCATTGGTCATGAAATGAGTTATTGGCGAACAATAACTGAAACTGAATCTAATATGATGAAAAAAAGAAAACAATTTATAAGATCAAACAACAGCTTGAAAATGAGCTCCGCAGAGAGGATTGAGTTTATGAATAAACTCCAAACTGAATACCCTGTGGTTGAGACAACTCGTATTGATTCACGTGATGGCCTAAAGCGTAATATGGTTAGAGAAAAATTCACTTGGAAGTACGATCCTAGCAATGGCAAGCTCAGTAAAAGCGGTAACCCCTATTTCAATGGCCAATTAGACATGAATGAAAAGGTTATTGACCCAATAAGCGGCAAAGAAGTCTATAAATATGAATACGGTGAGAGAGCTGACGCTACTGGCGTACAAGGCCCTGCTGTTGACGATCTCTGGGAAACTGCGCCAAAACGTAAGGATCACGCTTGGGCACCCACTTTCTCCGCAACGGCCTATGTTACAGATGATTTCCGTATCTACGCCCGTTATGCTGAAGCGGTAAGAATGCCCAGCATTTTTGAAGATACCGTCGGTTTTTCAGGCTCTCCAACCAACCAAATAGGCCATAAATTTAAGCCTGAGCGCGCCAAAACCGCGGAAGTTGGCTTAGTCTATGACTTTAGCCAATTAGTCGAAGCTGAACGCCATGCCGATATCAAACTCTCCTATTACAACACCCTCATTGAAAATGTGTTCGATCGGGACACTACCTATAAATTCTCCCAATTGGACAAACAAAAATTGGCTGGTTTGGAACTACAAGCACGCTATGACAACGGCAGTTTCTTTGCCGATATGGGGTTGGTCTATAACATGAAAAACAAGGTCTGTGACAATAACTCTGTCATGAGACTGGATTCCCAGAATCGTTATGGTATACCCGAATGTATTGATGGTGGTTTCCCTGGCGGTTATTTACGTACCTCTATTCAGCCTAAATACTCAGCTAACCTGAGCGTCGGCGGCCGCCTGTTTGATGAAAAACTGGAGCTAGGTAGCCGAATACTCTATCACAGTAAGGCAGAAAACAAGGATGAAAAATGGCTGATGAATGCCTTACCGGATATTTATAAAGGACAGTCTAATAACCCAATGCGCTGGAATCCGGTGTTTACGGTTGATGCCTATATCAACTATCAAATCACTCCTACTATATCCATAGAGTTAACTGGCACAAACCTAACTAACCGCTACTATCTCGATCCGCTGACACGTTCGATGATTCCAGCGCCGGGCAGAACTTTTAAACTCAGTTTGACCAGCCAATTTTAGGTGCTTGATAAGAGGATCGTATGACCAATACAGCCATATTAGACAATCCAGCCGCTTGTTTTCCATTGATGCCCAAAAGGGGAGTGCTGGTTGGTATCTTAATCGCCATTTTATTGCATACCAGTCTGATATGGCTGTTTAACCGACATACTTCATATGATGATGACGCGGCGCATCATATCAACAATAACGCTTCTACTATGGGGTTATCCATTACGATGGTTGCTGCCCCATCGTGGGAAAATAAGCCGGAGCCTGTTTCTCCTCCCTCCCCACTTTTGTCCGCACCGGAATCACCAACAAAACCAGACCTCGTACTGGATAAAGCCATTCACCCTGAAAATAAGATAGCCAGACCGCCGGCAGCCGATAAGCCTAAGAAACGCCAAAAGCAGCCGAAAGAAAAACCGCAAGAAGTGGCAGAAAAGAAAACCATCCAATCACCACAGGTAGAGAAAAACAATCAGACAGAGCAGGAAACGCACGGTAACGATCAGGCTAATTCAGAAGGCAGTATGAGCCGCGCAGCAACATCACAACCTTTGGTGGGGCAAGGAAATAGCGAAGTAGACAATTATTCGGCAAGACTGCGGCAAGAAATAGAACGCCATAAACGCTATCCTCGCAGAGCAAAGAGGATGAAACAACAAGGTATAGTCACAGTCAGCTTTACCCTGCTAGGTGACGGCACCTTGACTGCCGCCAAGGTCGTTAATTCCTCCGGCAATAGCACACTGGATAATGCCGCACTTGATGCGATCAATAGTGCCAATTCAGTTGGCCCTATACCAGCAGGTATAGAGCCTAATGTTATGCTGACACTTGATTTTACATTGAGGTAAGTCCCATCTCTCGCTCCCAATCGGGGCGAGGAATGATTGTCATTGGCTAATTAATGGTCTTACTGCAATCTTACTTCCCAATACAAAAACTGGAAAAAATCCGCCCAAGTAAATCATCGGAAGTAAATTCACCAGTGATTTCGCTTAATGCTTGCTGTGCCAAACGCAGTTCTTCTGCCAGCAGTTCCCCTGAACGAGCAAAGATAAGCTGTTGGTGGCCTTCCTGTAAATGTTCTGCTGCCGTGTTTAATGCCTGCAAATGACGACGACGGGCAAGGAAGCCGCCTTCTGTATTGCTGTTGAATCCCATGGCTTCTTTTAGGTGATCACGCAGAAAACCGATACCTTTCCCATCACGGGCAGAGAGACGAATTAATGTATAGCCACTGGTTTCTGCAACACCCGTTTCTTCCCCCGTCATATCTGTCTTATTACGGATAACAGTAACAGGTAGCGATTCTGGCAGCTTAGCCATAAATTCAGGCCAGATTTGTGCAGGCTCAACGGCATCCGTTGTCGTACTGTCTACCATAAACAGCACGCGATCCGCCTGCTCAATTTCCTGCCATGCCCGTTCTATACCAATACGCTCCACTTCATCACTGGCTTCGCGCAAGCCTGCCGTATCAATCACATGCAGTGGCATTCCATCAATATGGATATGTTCACGCAAAACATCGCGTGTTGTGCCCGCAATATCAGTCACAATCGCGGCTTCACGACCTGCCAGTGCATTAAGCAAACTGGACTTACCCGCATTCGGTCGCCCTGCAATGACAACTTTCATACCTTCGCGCAACAAGCTGCCTTGACGCGCCTGTGAACGAACGTGCTCCAGTTCTGCGATCACTTCATCCAACTTGGCTTCTATCTTGCCGTCGGAAAGGAAATCAATCTCTTCATCGGGAAAATCAATCGCGGCTTCAACATAGATCCGCAAGTTAGTCAGCGCTTCTACCATTTCATGGACTTGGTTGGAGAATGCACCTTGCAGGGAGTTCATCGCGGAACGTGCGGCTTGTTCAGAACTGGCGTCAATCAAATCCGCAATGGCTTCCGCCTGTGCCAGGTCAAGTTTATCATTGAGGAAAGCCCGTTCAGAGAATTCGCCAGGGTTGGCAATGCGTACACCGGAAATCGCCAGAATGCGCTTTAACAGCAAATCCAGAATAACCGGCCCACCGTGCCCTTGAAGCTCCAGAACATCTTCCCCCGTAAATGAGTTAGGGCCGGGAAAGTAAAGTGCAATACCTTGATCAAGCACAGAGCCATCCGCATCACGGAAAGGCAGATAATCGGCATAACGAGGTTTTGGGAGTTTACCCAATACCACCTCAGCAACTTTCGCAGCCTTAGGGCCAGAAATACGCAGAATGCCTACACCGCCTCGTCCCGGAGGAGTGGCCTGAGCGACTATTGTATCGGTGGTATTCATGAAATTCTCTCTTTTGACCTAGGTTCGTTATCTTTAAAAACTAAAATAATAAAGGCGGCCAATGACCGCCTTCCACTTATATTTTTAAAAACAGCTATTTTAAAAACAGCTACTTTTTCTCACGGGTATGCAAACCACGTTTTTCCAGGCTACGGAAAATAACTTGCTGCTGGATAATAGTAACCAGGTTACTGACGATGTAGTACAGCACCAGACCAGATGGGAACCACAGGAAGAAAACCGTGAACACAACAGGCATATAGGTCATGATCTTCTGCTGCATTGGATCAGTCACAGTAGTCGGTGACAGTTTCTGGATAACAAACATGGTCACACCCATCAGTAATGGCAGGATGTAGTAAGGATCTTGAGCAGACAAGTCGTTAATCCAACCAATGAATGGGGCATGGCGCAACTCAACAGAGCCCATCAACATGTAATACAATGCCAGGAAGATTGGCATCTGAATTACCAGAGGTAAACAGCCACCCAGTGGGTTCACTTTCTCTGTCTTATACAGTGCCATCATTTCCTGACTCATGCGCTGGCGATCATCACCAAAACGCTCACGCATTGCCGTGATTTTTGGCTGCAACAGACGCATTTTCGCCATTGAGGTATATTGCGCCTTGGTCAGCGGGTACATGATACCGCGCACGATAAAGGTAATCGCAATAATGGAGAAGCCCCAGTTACCGATGAACTCATGCAGGAATTTCAGCAATTTAAATAATGGCTGAGAAATAAACCACAACCAACCGTAATCCACGGTCAGATCCAGATGGGGTGCAACCGCTGCCATTTTGTCCTGAATTTCAGGGCCAACCCACAGGGTAGAAGAGATATTCTGTTGGCTGTTCGGCGCAATATTGATGTCTTCACCTTTGTACCCGATGATCGCCATTTTTTGGTTTTTCAGGTCTTTGGTATAGAAAGTACTGGTTTTGCTTTCTCCCGGAACCCACGCAGTGGCGAAATATTGCTGGAGCATTGCTACCCAGCCGCCTTTTGTGGTCACGGAAAGCGCTTTACTTTCAATATCATCAAATTTGTATTTTTCGTATTTTTCTTCATCAGAAGAGTAAGCAGCACCACGATATGTATGCAAAGCAAAGTTGCTACTGCCAGTATCGCGATGTTTTGGCAGCTCAACGCTCTGCTTCAACTGACCGAAAAAGGCCATCTGTAATGGTTTATCAGTGACGTTATTGATGTTGTAATCAACAGAAACTGCATAGTCGCCACGTCTTAAAACGAAGGTCTTGACATAAACAACACCGTCCGGCGCAGTATAAGTCATTGGGATACGCAATTCATTCTGACCATCAGCCAAAACAAAGCTATCCTGAGTGGCATGATAAAGTGGGCGTTCAGCTTGATTATCGGGACCATTGATACCCGTTAATCCACTTTGAGCCTGATAAGTAAATTCAGGGGTTGTTTCCAGCAATTTAAACGGAGTTTTGGAACCGAGAGTATCAGGATAGGCCAGCAGATCAGCCTCCTCGATATCACCGCCACGGGTATTAATGTGCAGTGAAAGCACATCCGTTTTCACGGTGATCAGTTTACCTTGCCCACTGCTTGCTTCGCTACTCAGCGTAGTATTTGCTTGCTGCGTGATCTGGGCCGTTGGTTGTGGGTTTTTATCATTTTCCCACGCCTGCCAGACCAAGAACGAAACAAACAGCAAAGCGATGAGAAGAAGATTGCGTTGCGAATCCATCGTTAATGTTCTCTGTTATCATCGTTTTTTTTAGGTGGGACAGGATCATCACCACCTTCGTGTAAAGGGTGGCATTTTAATACGCGTTTCACTGTTAACCAACTGCCTTTTATCATCCCAAACCTGCGCAATGCCTCTATGCCATAGTGGGAACAGGTAGGATTGAAACGACAACGAGGCCCCAGCAGTGGACTAATCACTAACTGATAACCCCTGATCAAAGCAATCAGGAGGCGCGAGCCAAGCGACAGTGACGACGCCATAATTTGCCCAAAGCTTCCGTTAGCTCACGGTTATCGAGCTCAGCGACCCCTTTCCTCACCAAAACCACAAAATCCATTGGAGGCAATTTATGCTGGTTTAAACGAAAACTTTCACGAGCCAGTCGCTTGATACGATTACGCTCATGGGCGCGTTTAACATTTTTTTTGGCGACGGTTAGACCGATGCGGGGATGCCCCAGCTCATTCAAGCGCCCAAGAATTGTTAACTCTGCGGAGCTTGCCCGTTGCGGCTGCTGGAAAACATAAGTGAAATGCTCGGGAGTTAACAAACGTAACTCCCTCGGAAAAGCGAGCTTAACCACTTGGTTGGTTAGCTTTATTACTTAGAAACAGTCAGACGAGCACGGCCTTTCGCACGACGGCGAGCCAGAACCTGACGACCATTTTTAGTGGCCATACGAGCGCGGAAGCCGTGAGAACGGTTACGCTTCAGTACGGATGGTTGAAAAGTGCGTTTCATAGCGATTTCTACCTAGCTTAAAATTTGTTACTGATTCAGCAAATGCGTTGGCGACCAGTGAGAATAAAGTAGACACCGATGCCTCAGTCGCAACATCAATATATAGAAAGAGGCAGGATTGTAATAAAATGTACTACCCCTAGTCAATCTAAGATGACGCGAGCCTGACTGCCTCCCTGTCAGATTTTTTTATTTCAATCAATCACAGATAAGTCAGACTTTTTGCTACCCGAAGTGCTAACCCCAAATCCTCACCAGACCTAACCGGAAAAAATCGTTGGCATAACACGCAGGGTGCAAGATTATACGGACTGTGTAATAAAGCGCAAGGATCATACACCTATCATTGCATTCTTAATGCGTGATCATAGCATTATCAACCTATTGAATTTCAAACAGCAGCTAAATGAAGTTTGCTATATGCCATGATTACACTACAGTATCTCTTACGGGCCTTTATATTCTGCAAGTGCCAAAGCGTGGTGATCTCCCTGTGGATAAAAAGCGTCAAAGCTGTGTAAAAGAATGAGGATTTGTGTCGTCTTTTGCGTTATGATCGTTGATCCCGATCCCTGTCTCTCTATATACAGATTATGTGGATCTTTGGGGAGCGATGATGTTAAAAATCGCCACAAGGTGCATGCTCTGTTCCTCGTCACATAAGAAACAGAGAGGAATAATGCCTTGTGCCCAATATAACGTGTCTTTTATTCCGGTTTCTTTTATTGGTCTTGTTTTAGGGGAGTTCGCCGTGTCACTTTCGCTTTGGCAGCAATGTCTTGCCCGATTGCAGGATGAGTTACCTGCCACAGAATTCAGTATGTGGATACGACCCCTTCAGGCAGAACTGAGTGATAACACTTTGGCTCTCTATGCCCCCAACCGTTTTGTGTTGGATTGGGTGAGAGAGAAATATATTAATAATATCAATTTGTTATTAAATGATTTCTGTGGTCCTGAAGTACCGTTACTGCGTTTTGAAGTAGGAAACAAACCTGTTTCACCAAACCAGTCTGCATCTCAGAAAATCATTGCCGATATGCCGGTGGCTGCTGCGCCGTCCAGTTCATCAGTACGCCCAAGCTGGGATAACGCAAAAGCTCAGCCAGAGTTATCTTATCGTTCCAATGTTAATCCCAAGCATACATTCGATAACTTTGTTGAAGGTAAATCCAACCAGCTCGCCAGAGCTGCTGCCAGACAAGTGGCTGATAATCCTGGTGGAGCATACAATCCTCTGTTTCTTTATGGCGGAACCGGACTGGGTAAAACCCACCTTTTGCACGCTGTCGGCAACAGCATTATGGCACGCAAAGCTAATGCAAAAGTGGTTTACATGCACTCTGAACGCTTCGTTCAGGATATGGTAAAAGCATTACAAAACAATGCTATAGAAGAATTCAAACGTTACTATCGCTCAGTTGATGCCCTGCTGATCGATGATATTCAGTTTTTTGCCAATAAAGAGCGATCCCAGGAAGAATTCTTTCACACGTTCAATGCTCTGTTAGAAGGTAATCAACAGATTATTCTGACATCAGATCGCTATCCGAAAGAGATAAATGGCGTCGAAGATCGGTTAAAATCCCGTTTTGGCTGGGGATTGACCGTTGCTATTGAACCACCGGAGCTGGAAACTCGCGTTGCCATTCTGATGAAGAAAGCCGATGAGAATCAAATCCAGTTGCCGGGAGAAGTGGCTTTCTTTATTGCTAAACGCCTGCGCTCTAACGTTCGTGAACTCGAAGGCGCTTTGAACAGAGTCATCGCCAATGCCAATTTTACCGGCCGTGCGATTACTATTGATTTTGTACGCGAAGCATTACGTGACTTATTGGCTCTACAGGAAAAGCTGGTAACCATCGATAATATTCAGAAAACGGTGGCTGAATATTACAAAATCAAGGTTGCAGATCTGCTTTCCAAGCGCCGTTCACGCTCCGTTGCCCGTCCGAGACAAATGGCAATGGCGCTGGCAAAAGAGCTGACCAATCACAGCTTGCCTGAAATCGGGGATGCCTTTGGTGGACGTGACCATACAACCGTACTTCATGCTTGTCGTAAAATCGAACAACTGCGTGAAGAGAGTCACGACATCAAAGAAGATTTTTCTAACTTAATCAGAACATTGTCTTCCTAGCGCTATGAAATTTATCATTGAACGTGAGCAATTATTAAAACCTTTGCAACAGGTTAGCAGCCCCTTGGGAGGCCGCCCTACCCTGCCTATTTTAGGCAACTTATTATTACAGGTAACAGAAGGTTCCCTGCTGCTGACGGGCACCGATTTAGAAATGGAAATGAAAGCTCGGGTTACACTTACCCAGCCACATGAACCCGGTGCAACAACTGTTCCTGCACGTAAATTTTTCGATATCTGGCGTGGGTTGCCTGACGGAGCAGAAATTAGCGTAGAACTGGATAGCGATCGCATTCTCGTCCGTTCGGGCCGCAGCCGTTTTTCACTCTCTACGCTACCCGCATCAGATTTTCCCAATCTTGATGACTGGCAGAGCGAAGTTGAATTTTCTCTGCCTCAGTCCACTCTGAAACGCCTGATCGAATCCACCCAATTTTCCATGGCGCATCAGGATGTTCGCTATTATTTGAATGGTATGTTGTTTGAAACTGAAGGCGAAGAATTGCGTACCATTTCCACAGACGGCCACCGTTTGGCTGTTTGTTCCATGAGCATCGGGCAAGATCTGCCGTCCCATTCCGTGATCGTACCTCGCAAGGGCGTCATTGAATTAATGCGTCTGCTGGATGGCGGTGACAATCCGCTGCAATTGCAGATTGGCAGCAATAACATTCGTGCTCATGTTGGTGATTTTATCTTCACATCGAAGTTAGTTGATGGCCGTTTTCCTGATTATCGTCGCGTGTTACCCAAAAATCCCGATAAAACATTAGAAGCCAATTGTGACATGCTTAAGCAAGCATTTTCACGGGCCGCAATTTTGTCCAATGAAAAATTCCGGGGCGTTCGCATCTACTTGAGCGAAAATCAACTTAGAATTACCGCCAATAACCCAGAGCAGGAAGAGGCAGAAGAGATTGTTGATGTCAGTTACCAGGGGGCTGAAATGGAAATTGGCTTCAATGTCAGCTACATATTGGATGTCCTCAACGCATTGAAATGCGAGCAAGTGAGCCTTCTGCTAACAGATGCCACATCCAGCGTAAAAATTGAGAATTCAGCGAGTCAGGCTGCGACTTATGTCGTGATGCCAATGCGCCTGTAACAAAATTAACTCATTATATGATTCTCTCGCGTTTGCTGATCCGCGATTTCCGTAATATCGCGGATGCTGACCTGCCACTGGCAACCGGTTTTAATTTTCTGGTTGGGCCGAACGGTAGCGGCAAAACAAGTATATTGGAAGCCATTTATACCTTAGGCCACGGCCGTGCTTTTCGCAGTATTCAGGCAGGAAGAGTCATTCGTCATGATTGCGAAGAGTTCATTCTTCATGGGCGGCTTGATCAGCAACCCCATGAACGAACTTTATCGGTGGGCTTAAGCAAAAACCGTCAAGGTGACAGCAAAGTCAGGATAGATGGCAGTGATGGACATAAAATTGCTGAATTGGCGAAAATACTGCCGATGCAACTTATCACGCCAGAAGGCTTTACGTTGCTAAATGGTGGCCCGAAATATCGTCGAGCCTTTATCGATTGGGGGTGCTTTCACAATGAACCACGCTTTTTTGCTGCCTGGGCCAACCTGAAAAGGCTGCTTAAGCAGCGGAATGCCGCATTGCGACAAGTCACCCGCTACAGCCAAATCCAGCATTGGGATCGAGAGCTTGCCCCATTGGCAAGTGAAATTAGTCAATGGCGGGCTGAATATATTGCGGAAATTTCCGAAGATATAGAAAAAACCTGCAAACAATTTTTACCTGAATTCACACTTAGTATCAGCTTCCAGCAAGGTTGGGACAAAGAAAGTGAATATGCGGAACTGCTCGCGCGGCAGTTTGAGCGCGACAGATCGCTAACCTACACCGCTTCCGGCCCGCATAAAGCCGATCTGCGGATCAGGGCGGACGGTACACCAGTAGAAGATATGCTGTCCCGTGGTCAGTTGAAGTTACTGATGTGCGCATTGAGGTTAGCACAGGGTGAATATTTCACCCGACAGAGCGGGCAAAAATGCCTGTATCTGCTTGATGATTTTGCCTCAGAACTGGATGCCGGCCGTCGTCAGCTATTAGCCGAGCGTCTAAAATCTACGCAAGCTCAGGTGTTTGTCAGTGCAATCACACCTGGACAAGTTACAGACATGATTGATGTAAATAGCAGGATGTTTCGCGTAGAACATGGCAAAATAGAGGTTCAACCACAGGATTAAGATGAGCGAGAAACGTTGATGTCGAATACATATAACTCCTCAAGTATCAAGGTATTAAAAGGGCTGGATGCCGTCCGTAAACGTCCAGGCATGTATATCGGTGATACCGATGATGGTACTGGCCTGCACCACATGGTCTTCGAGGTTGTTGATAACGCTATCGACGAAGCCCTCGCAGGTCATTGTGACAAGATAACTGTCACTATCCACGCAGATAATTCAGTTTCTGTGCAGGATGATGGCCGCGGTATTCCGACCGACATACACGAAGAAGAAGGTGTTTCAGCAGCAGAAGTCATCATGACTGTGCTGCATGCGGGGGGTAAATTCGATGATAACTCCTATAAAGTTTCCGGTGGTCTGCATGGCGTAGGGGTTTCTGTTGTTAACGCCTTATCGGAAAAACTGGAACTGACTATCCGCCGTGACGGTAAGGTTCACGAACAAACCTATTGTCTGGGCGTGCCACAGTCACCATTGAAAGTCGTCGGTGATACTGAGCAGACAGGAACGACTGTCCGTTTCTGGCCAAGTATGGATACGTTTAAGATTAACACTGAGTTCGAATTCGAGATTCTGGCCAAGCGCCTGCGTGAATTATCATTCCTCAACTCTGGTGTTGCCATTCGTTTAGTCGACAAACGTACAAATACCGAAGATCTCTTTCACTATGAAGGGGGAATAAAAGCGTTTGTTGAATTCCTGAGCCGTAATAAAAACCCAATTCACCCAAATGTCTTCTATTTCTGTACCGAAAAAGATGGCATTGGTGTTGAAATTTCCATGCAATGGAATGACGGTTTCCAGGAAAACATTTACTGCTTCACCAACAACATTCCTCAGCGCGACGGGGGAACTCATTTAGTTGGTTTCCGTACTGCGATGACCCGTACCCTCAATAGCTACATGGACAAAGAGGGCTACAACAAAAAATCCAAAGTCAGCGCGACAGGTGATGATGCTCGTGAAGGCCTGATTGCGGTGATTTCCGTTAAAGTGCCTGATCCTAAATTCTCTTCACAGACCAAAGACAAGCTGGTTTCTTCCGAAGTGAAAACCGTGGTTGAAACTCTGATGAATGAGAAGCTGGTGGAATACCTGCTGGAAAACCCGAACGATGCCAAAACTGTCGTCGGCAAAATCATTGATGCAGCCCGCGCCCGTGAAGCAGCACGTAAGGCCCGTGAGATGACCCGTCGTAAAGGTGCACTGGATCTGGCCGGATTGCCGGGAAAACTCGCTGACTGCCAGGAACGCGATCCAGCCTTGTCCGAACTCTACCTGGTGGAGGGTGACTCTGCGGGCGGTTCGGCAAAACAAGGACGCAACCGTAAGAATCAAGCTATCCTGCCATTGAAAGGTAAGATCCTGAACGTTGAGAAAGCACGCTTTGACAAAATGCTCTCTTCACAGGAAGTCGCCACTTTGATCACGGCCCTGGGCTGCGGCATTGGCCGTGATGAATACAACCCAGACAAGCTGCGTTATCACAGCATTATCATCATGACCGATGCTGACGTTGACGGATCACATATCCGTACTCTGTTGCTGACATTCTTCTATCGCCAGATGCCGGAAATCATTGAGCGCGGTTATGTCTACATCGCCCAGCCACCACTGTATAAAGTGAAAAAAGGTAAGCAAGAGCAATACATCAAAGATGATGATGCAATGGAAGCTTACCTGATGTCTATCGCATTGGATGGCGCAGCGTTGTATACCAACCCACATGCACCTGCCCTGAAAGGGGAAGCGTTGGAAAAATTGGTAGCTGAATTCAATGCCGCTCAGAAAATCATCCGTCGCATGGAGCGTCTGTATCCGCAGGCCCTGCTAAACAACCTGGTTTATCATCCAAAACTGACCGAAGATGCTTTGAACGATCAGGCAAAAGTGGAAGAGTGGGTAAGCTCACTGGCTATTCGTCTGAATGACAAAGAGCAAAATGGCAGCACTTACAGCTATCAAATCCATGAGAACCGTGAACGCCAAATTTTCGAACCCATTCTGTGCATTCGTACACATGGTGTTGATACTAACTACAATCTGGATTTCGATTTTATCCACGGTGGCGAATATCGCCGCATTACCAAACTGGGTGAATTGATTGGGAATTTGATTGAGGAAGATGCATACATCGAACGTGGTGAACGTCGTCAGGCAGTCAGCAGCTTTGAACAGGCTCTGGAATGGCTGACTAAAGAGTCACGTCGTGGTCTTGCCGTCCAACGCTATAAAGGTCTGGGAGAGATGAACCCTGAGCAGTTGTGGGAAACGACCATGAACCCAGAAACCCGTCGCATGATGCGTGTAACCGTGAAAGATGCCATTGCAACTGACCAACTGTTCACGACTCTGATGGGAGATGCGGTTGAACCTCGCCGGGCATTTATTGAAGAGAATGCCTTGAAAGCAGCGAATATTGATATCTGATATTCCCGCAACTATTTACAGAACTATACCAACCTAACTTCAAGGTGTGTTTTATATCTCCCCGCTACGCGGGGAGATATACCAATCTAACTTTAAGATGCGTGTAATTTCTCCCCGCGAAGCGGGGAGAAATCAGGTTTCATATCGTGTTGTAAATTACAACTTGAAAAATAATCGGTTTATCTTCATCCAAAAATAAAATATTATAACAACCTATAAATATAAACCTGATGGATAATATAAAATAAATATTACCCCATGATACAGGTAAATTAAAAATTAACCATTCATGAACAGCCCTTATTTCTTAATATATAACCATCCCTATTATTAGGTTATTATTTTTATATCCCTTTACATTCTGTTAATCCAATAAAAATAGCAAATCTATTTTTTCACACAAAAAATATAACCTCTATACTCGATAAACTTCAAGTTGCAATCCGCAAGACGAGGCGAGACCTTATATTTCCCCTCTGCGCTGGAAAATATAAAACACATCTTGAAGTTGGATTGGTATATAATTTATAAATTTATTGTTTCAGCCTATTCAATATAACAAAACCTGAACAATAACCTCTTTAAAAAATTATTGACAATAGATGACGGATAAAGTTAATTAATATCCCGACCCATTCATCTCGTCCGATTTATCAGAAGCTGTATCATTATCCGTAGAAGATATTTACCTATATAGTAATGTCATTTAGGAGAAGATCATGCAAAAATTTACAGACCAAACATCTACCAAACCACATATTATTGATGCCATGATGGTGAGTCAAAATGAGCTAAGTCGTATATCCGACAATGCCAATGCTCTCCGTGCTAAGGCAATGGAGCTGACCGATTCGTGGGAAGGTGTTATGTTCGCATTAACTCATGATGAAATTGAAAATATCGCTCTGGCTGTTGGTTTCATTCCAGAAGTAGCCAGTAAAATTCATCATGAAATTAAGTCACTCGACTATGCAAAAATTCAATCCCAAACAGGCACTGAATCACTTGCTACCAAACATAACATGGATATTAGTCTTCTCGCGCTTCGCGGTGTGACAGACTTTGATCATGCTTTGTCCCATATTAATGACAGTAATCTGGAAACAATTCTGGATGAAAACCAAGAGATGTTCCAGAAAATCCGTAATGCACTTCCCGCCTATGAAGCTCGAATGAATTTTAGGCCCGAAACGGCTTCTGCGGTGCTTAAATCTCTGGGGGCAGATATATCACCTGAATTGCTTTATGAAATCTGTCCCAAATATCATACAACATCAGTTATAGACCTTGAAAACCGCAAAGGAGTCAGTACCGAGTTTATTCGTTGTGTCACGTTAACATTAGGTACAACCGTTTGCTAAAAGCCAAAAAATAATTAATGCCGCCAATATCTCTATCGAATGGCGGCATTATTCTCAACCAATATAATACTTCAATAAAAACTTAACTCTTTTCTACAGCAAAATACGCAACATACGGCGCAAAGGCTCTGCGGCTCCCCATAGCAACTGATCGCCCACCGTAAAGGCAGATAAATATTCCGGTCCCATATTCAACTTACGTAGACGTCCTACTGGTGTATTCAACGTGCCAGTCACCGCCGCCGGTGTTAACTCTCGCATCGTTAATTCGCGATCATTTGGAATGACGCGTACCCAATCATTATGGGAAGCCAGCAATGTCTCAATTTCATGGATTGGGATATCTTTTTTCAATTTCAGGGTAAATGCCTGGCTATGACAGCGTAATGCCCCAATACGGACACACAAGCCATCAATCGGGATCACGTTATTACCCGTGTTCAAGATCTTGTTAGTTTCTGCCTGGCCTTTCCATTCTTCGCGGCTCTGTCCATTTTCCAGTTGCTTATCAATCCACGGAATTAAGCTTCCCGCTAAAGGAACGCCAAACTGGTCAGTTGGCAATGCACCGCTGCGGGTAAAATCCGTTACACGTTTTTCAATATCCAAAATCGCACAAGCAGGATTTTGTAGCTCCTCAGCCACCTGATTATGCAGCATACCCATTTGCACCAGCAGTTCACGCATATGGCGAGCGCCACCGCCAGAAGCCGCCTGATAGCTTGATACCGATGCCCACTCGATCAAATCATTGGCAAACAGTCCGCCCAATGACATCAGCATCAAGCTAACCGTACAATTACCACCAACAAAGGTTTTGATGCCTTTATTTAAGCTATTTTGAATATGTTGATGGTTGACAGGATCAAGAATAATGACAGCGTCATCATCCATACGCAGTGCAGAAGCAGCATCGATCCAATATCCCTGCCAGCCAGTTGCTCTCAGTTTAGGGTAGATTTCATTGGTATAATCCCCCCCCTGACAACTAATAATAATATCCAGCGCACCTAGCGCATCAATATCAAAAGCATCCTGTAAAATGCCTGATGTTCCTGTGCGATTTATTGTAAACTGCGGGGCTGGAAGCCCGTGTTGGGAGGTTGTGAAGAAAACCGGATTTATTTCGTCAAAATCCCGCTCTTCTATCATCCGCTGCATTAATACCGAACCGACCATACCGCGCCAACCGATAAAACCTACACTCTTACTCATATTTACCCTGCCTTAAAAGATGGTCATCAGATACCACTGATAGCACTAAAACTGACAAAATATGGCAAAAGGTGCAAGTATATTTATGAGCTATAGTGCTAGCATGGACGATCTTTCCCATCAGTTGTGAAATGACATACAATCAGATGTTATCCCAAATAATATCCATAATGAATCTTATTAATTAGATTGGTATATTAAAGTTATTTAACTCCGTGGCACAATGCCCCCCGAAGAGGCGCAACGTTGGCAGAAAATTAAACGTGACTTTATGCAGAATAAAACATTAGGTAGCGATAATGCCGATGTGGGTAATCGCGTTGTTATCCAACTTGCTAATTTAGTTGAGAGTGTTCAAGCTCTAGGTAATCATTCGAGGTATTAAAAGAAAAAGTTAAGGAATAAGATATATGGAAATTATGATCACGATTATAATATTTTTCTTCTTTTTTATCAGTGGGATAATCGGGGGGATCCGTCTCTATAACAGATTAGTTTTACTACGTAATAACGTTGATAATGCTTTCGCCAATATCGACGTTATATTGAAGCAACAGGCAGAGCAGATACCCGCTTTAATCGCTATCGTTTCCAAAGCGATGTCCCATGAGCGAGGGATCTTTACAACGCTCAGTGCTGCCCACCAGAATTACCTAAATTCTGGTTCTCTGCCTGAAAAAATTCATGCCTCCAATCAGATGGAACAGGCATTGAAAACCGTCATAGCCATCTCAGAAAATTATCCTATGCTGATTTCCGGTGAGAATTTTATTGAACTCCAGAAAACAGTCAGCAACGTAGAAGATAAACTTGCACGCCGACGTGAAAGTTTTAACGATGCTGTGACAACTTACAACATTGGTATTCAAGTTTTTCCGGCACTCATTGTCGCAAGAGCGCTGAAATACCAACCTCTTCCTCTGTTAGAAATTTCGGCAGAAGAGAAGAAATATAACGGCATTCGGTTTGAATAATTTGTTTGTATCAAGACAGGTAACTAAATTAACTAATGACTTCTATAACCTACAGTACGAATTATTTAGATAATTCCATCACTTTCGGACTGTGTGCCGGATTTTTCATCATAATCGGTTTTTTGATATGGCGACAAAAAACCCCAAAAAAACAATTCTTCAAACTTCAGCAAATGCTTCCTACTTCTAAAATCGGCTCAATGGCGATGGGTTTAGTGGAAGTGCAAGGTACAGCAATTGCTGAAAAACAAAAATTGCGCACCGCGCCACTGAGTAAAAGAAGATGCATTGCTTACCACTATACCGTACATCAAGAAACTAAAAATTCAGAAGGAAAGAAATACTACAAAACAATCACTGATCAAACCCAATGTGCACCTTTCAAAATTCAGGATGAGACAGGTTCAGCGTCTGTGATTACTGACGATCTATCACTGGTTTCCCTGCCCCCTACCTGCAAATATGAAAAGGGAAATATGCGCTATGTTGAACGGGCAATCTTCAACCATGATACCATTATGTTAATTGGCGCAGCCGCTGAAAAAGCTAACCAGATCGTGATCCAGAAAGACATCGAAAACGATATTTTGGCCGCAGCCCCGATCAAGTCCGTTAAACATTGGAATAAACACTATCCACTGAAGAAATCTGCCTTAACATTTATCATGATAGCCGTATTTCTGAGTGCAATTGTGCTAACCATTCCATACGAATATAACGGGCAATCACTAACACTGATGTTTAATAAATCACCATTATTCAGTTGGCTGTTTTAATAGGGAAAGTCCATGAACCCCCTTATGATCGCAACTTTTATCATTATTATTTTGTCGGTTTTGTTGTTCTATTATTTGAATGATATTTACAATAAGGTTGTTACGCTGAAAAATTACACCGAAAAAGCCTTTGCCAATATTGATGTATTGCTAAAACAGCGGGCAGATGAAATTCCTGGATTATTAAGGATTACCGAACAGGCTATGTCGCACCAAAAAGCATTGCTGTTGGAACTCGCAGAGCTAAGAGAGCATTACTTTGCCAGCCCATATATTAATCAAAAGATAGAGATTAACAATAAAATCACCCACGTTTTACAAAATATAAATTTATTAATAGAAAACTACCCTCACTTACAGGCACTAAAAAACCTGCATAAATTGCAAAATCGGATAGCTTCACTGGAAAACAAAATCGCTGATCGCCGTGAATTTTTTAATGAAAGTGTCGCTCTCTATAATACTGGCATCCAAACCTTCCCTAATTTGATATTTGCTAAAATATTAGGTTATCAGCCACGAACTATGCTTGATATCAGTATCACTGATGAATAAGGAAATCTCATGCTAACTATCCCTTTTGATCTATTTGGTTTTGCCAACATGGTGGAAAAAGAACCTGGATATGTCATTGCCATATCAACCTTTGGCTTGTTTATTCCTTTCTTCATATTCGCTATATTGCAGAAAATCCCTCCATTAAAGACCTTCTCTAATATTATCTTGGGAACTCTTGCATTATCACTTTTTCCAAATTTAATTGTATCGATATCTCTACTCGTTTTAAATATCAAAGGAATACACTCGTTCTTTATTTGCGTGATTGTTATTCTGAATTGTTTTTTATTTGTCCTTTTTAATTATAATCAGTTAGCAGATTATATTAATTCATTTTCACCTGATCATAATCAGAAAATAGTTGGTAAGAAACGCGGTAAAAAGCAAGGTAGATAACCCATCAGTAAGGGCGAGCATGTTCCCTGTTATGATAGGCAAAAAGTATCTTGGTAAGCCATTTCCAATTCTCAACAGGGAGACAATGATGGCAGTATGGTTTAAGCAACGCCTTTATATGCTAATAGGGTTAGCATCAATTCTTGTCATCATCCAGTTGCTTAATGCCCTAACCGATGGATCATTAACTTATCTCGGTATTATTCCCCGTGATGTTCGGGGATTGATAGGTATTCCCCTATCTCCTTTCCTGCATGGCAGTTGGGGACATTTATTCAGCAACCTTCCTGTATTATTGGCATTAAGTGCATTATTGATGATCCATTCCATCCGTTATTATGTTATTGCCAGTCTGTTTATTATCTTTACAGAAGGAATTCTGGTCTGGTTATTTGGCCGCACCGCTATTCATATCGGTGCCAGCGGCTGGGTTTTTGGCCTGTGGGGATTATTGCTGGCTAATGCTTATTTCCTGAAGCGAATAAAAGATCTCTTCTTTGCACTTCTGGTGCTTATCTACTACAAAGGAATTGCCTTCGGTTTGTTACCATGGCAAGAATACATTTCAACCGAAGGACATATTTTTGGCGCTATCTCAGGGATAGTTTTCTCTTGGATGACCAAAAAGTGGCTCATCACAAATCGTTAGTTAAAATTTACTTCCATCGTAATGCCGTATCATTAATAGATTGCCCAAGTATCTCTTTATCCTTTTTATAATCATGTGAAACATACCAATTTTGGCTACGTCCCTGACGAGGAAGACCAGATTCACCACGTCTCACATAACCTGAACGCAAGGCACCAAAAATATGCTCATTAACCACAACTTCATCGGGTTGCGCATGTGGTGTAACAATCTTGGCATGGCGGCGATCCATCTCATTTAACAAACGACAAATATATTCGGCTGAGAGATCAATTTTTAATGTCCAGGCATTATTGATATAGCCAACCAGATAAGCAAAATTAGGAATATCCTGTACCAATGTTCCCTTATATAACAATTGGCTATGACTTTGTGGCTTCTGTCCATCAATAAAAAGTTCTATTCCCCCCATAAGATGTAATTTCAGCCCCGTCGCTGTCACTATGATATCTGCGGGTAATTCCTTACCAGATTGCAACAAAATACCATTTGCAGTAATACGTTCAATCTGATCGGTAACGATAGACGCTTTGCCTTCTTTCAGTACCTTAAACAGATTACTGTCGGGAACAAAACACAATCGTTCATCCCATGGCATGTACTTTGGCGTCAAGTGTTTCATGTCAAAATCAGAACCAACCTTTCTGTGAGCCAATCCCAATAAAAACGATCTGAGCAAGTTGGGAAAATATCGACTTATCTTATACAACGAACTGAAAAATAAGATATTGCGATTTTTACTTAACGTATAAATCCAACGTTGGGGAATAATGCCCTTTAGCAATTCTGCAATCTTATCCCTTCCAGGTATTGATAAAATGTAGCTAGGAGAACGCTGTAGCATGGTGATATGTTCAGTATCGTTAGCCATTGCCGGCAGTAAAGTGACCGCGGTTGCGCCACTTCCAATCACAACGACTCGCTTTCCTTTATAGTCCAATTCTTCGGGCCAATATTGAGGATGAATGATTGGGCCGTTGAAATCTTCAAGACCAGGAAATTTGGGTAAATGAGGTTCATCATAGTTGTAGTAACCTGTCGCCATGATAAGAAAATGGCAGGTAAATTGCCGTATTTCTTCAGTGGCTTCATCAATTGCAGTAATAGTCCATTGGCAAGTTTCATTTGACCAGTCAGTTTGAGTGATTTTCAACCCGAACTGTATTTTCTTATCAACATCATATTCTGTTGCTACTGAATGGAGATAGCGCCTAATTGAAGGTCCATCAGCAAAAATACTGGTATCTGTCCAAGGACGGAATTTATAGCCGTAGCTCATCATATCCGAATCTGTACGAATACCTGGATAGCGAAATAAATCCCAAGTTCCCCCTATATTATGGCGACGTTCTAAGATCCCCACTTTTTTATTGGGACATTCCCTTGCCAAATGACACGCCATACCAATACCAGAAACTCCAGCGCCTATGATTAAAACATCATAATGATTACTCATGTTGTTTCTCCTGCAAAAAGATTCTCTTAACCAGATAAGCGGTTTGTTCAAGATGTCATGTTATTTTCTATTTGCAGGAGCAACCATTTGCATTTATGTGGGGGGAGTATCAGGATGTTAATGATTAGTTATTCAAAAAATGAATAGCTGTTACTTTATAGCTGCCAATAAATCCTGAATTTTTAAAAACATGGGAGTTGTTCTATCTGGTGCAGAAATTCCCAATTCAACAAATCCAAGGAGTGTATAAAATGCAATGGCATCAGGATCAGCATCAAAAAATATTCCCTTAATTGGCATCACATTATGAACTTTAATGGCATGCTCTAAAAATTCCCTCATTAAAATATGACCATATCCTTTCTTTTGATGCTTAACTGATACTCCCAGCATCACCAAACGAACAACAGAAAGGTCACTTGGCATCGAACCGCTTAATACACTACTGAGCCGAGACTTTGCCAGTGAATAGCCAGTAAAACTACAAACTCCAAGTAATTCACCCGTTTTGGTGTCAATTAGGACCTTGGCAACACAATTTCCATTAGCGACGTTGTTCTTAAGACTACTGCGAACGTAACGATTAATAACATGATTGCCACAATCAAAGGCTTTTTGACCCGGATATGTCATATCGCTCTGATAGTTTACACAAATGTATTCAACCGCGATTTCATTTAGTGGCTTTTCCATCTTTTTTCTTTCTCATCAAAGCACATAAAGCAAGTGTTGGAGATGAGGGTTCAGAAATCAATACATTCAAGGTACGCCAGTTTTCTTCATCTAACTCACGGCGTTTTTGATTTTCCAAAACTTCTTCAGCTCGTTCGAAAGCTGTGTTCAAGATAAAAGCACTTAAATCAACCCCAGCAACCTGCGCAGCCTGACGTAAGATTTCTTTTAGCTCGGTGCTGGTTTTTAACTCTATGCGCGCATTTTTAGCCGCTTTGAGCGTTTTTTCCACTGATATCGTTGCCATTCCAAGTCACTCCTGTTGTTTGATAATTACCATTTCTTACTCGTTTGTAGTGATAGCTTTCGTGCATATATTGTACTGATGGAAGATAGCATTTAGTGGAGATAGATGCAATTATGTACGGCTGTAAGCCGTACATATAAGATGAAAGTTTAACAATTGAGTGGCATTTGCTGGTTTCAACGCCGTCTAATTGTCGGTTTAGAACTGTTTGAAACCCTCTAAAAATTTGTATTTAATATAAAAAATCAACTAGATATATCTTTCTCTTCAATGATTCGTTGCATACTTTCAATCCAAGAAACCTTAAAGGCGGGGTCGTTTGCAAACAGTTTGAACACCATTACTCCACCGTCACCGATTTCGCCAAGTTACGTGGCTGATCCACATCGGTGCCTTTGATCAAAGCAACATGGTAAGACAGCAATTGCAGTGGCACGGTATAGAAGATCGGTGCGATCAACTCTTCTACATGTGGCAGCGAGATGATCTTCATGTTTTCGCTGTTGGTGAAACCGGCATCCTGATCAGCGAAAACATACAACAAACCGCCACGGGCACGAACTTCTTCAATGTTAGATTTCAGTTTTTCCAGTAGTTCGTTGTTCGGTGCAACGATAATAACCGGCATATCCGCATCAATCAGTGCCAACGGGCCATGTTTCAATTCACCGGCTGCGTAGGCTTCTGCATGAATGTAGGAGATCTCTTTCAGTTTCAGCGCACCTTCAACCGCGATCGGGTATTGATCGCCACGGCCAAGGAATAGAGCATGATGTTTTTCAGAGAAATCTTCTGCCAATGCTTCAATCAACTTGTCTTTAGACAACATGCTTTCAATACGGCTTGGCAGAGCATGTAAGGCATGAACAATATCTTGTTCCAGTGCTGTATCCGCACCTTTCAGACGTCCCATATAAGCCACCAGCATCAGCAATACAGTTAGCTGGGTGGTAAAGGCTTTGGTGGATGCCACGCCAATTTCTGCCCCTGCTTTGGTCATCAGGGCAAATTCAGATTCACGTACCAAAGAGGAACCGGCAACGTTACAGATGGTCAACGAAGTCAGATAACCGAGTTCTTTGGACAAACGCAAGGCAGCCAAGGTATCAGCCGTTTCACCAGATTGGGACAGGGTGATCAGCAGGCTTCCTTTACGACACGCTGGCTTGCGGTAACGGAATTCAGAAGCAATTTCAACATCACATGGGATACCTGCCAGTGATTCGAACCAGTAACGTGAAACCATGCCTGCATTGTAGGAAGTACCGCAGGCAACGATTTGGATATGCTCAACTTGGGACAGTAATTCCGTAGCATTAGCGCCTAGTTCTGACAGATTTACTCGACCATTGCTCAAACGGCTTTCCAATGTGCTTTTGATCGCCATTGGTTGCTCGTAAATCTCTTTCTGCATGTAATGGCGGTATACACCTTTATCGCCGGCATCGTACTGAACGTTAGATTCAATTTGTTCGCGTTCAACCGCTTCGCCCTGTACATCAAAGATACGAACGGTACGGCGAGTGATTTCTGCAATATCACCTTCTTCCAGATAAATAAAGCGGCGAGTCACTGGCAGTAATGCCAATTGGTCAGATGCCAGGAAGTTTTCACCCACACCTAAGCCAATGACCAATGGGCTGCCAGAGCGCGCAGCAACCAGCATATCAGGATAACGGCTGTCCATAATTACGGTGCCATAAGCGCCACGTAATTGTGGGATCACACGTTGCACCACTTCCAGCAGTGAACCGCCTTGTTGCTGCTCCCAGTGAACAAGATGGGCAATGGTTTCTGTATCTGTATCAGAAGCGAAGGTGTAACCACGCACTTTTAATTCTTCGCGTAGTTCTTCGTGGTTTTCAATAATGCCATTATGCACAACAGCAATATGTTCAGAAACATGAGGATGAGCATTGCGCTCGCTGGGTTCACCGTGAGTCGCCCAACGAGTATGGGCAATCCCTGTTCCACCAATGACAGGCTGTTTATCTGCTTCATCAGCCAGCATCTGTACTTTACCCACTTCGCGCAGGCGGGTCATGCGGTTTTCACTGTCAACGACAGCCATACCCGCAGAGTCATAACCACGATACTCCAGGCGACGAAGACCTTCGATCAGTATTTCTGCAATATCCCGTTGTGCTACTGCACCAACAATTCCACACATTTTGTTTTATTCCCAAAAACAGGGCGATGAAGCCCTTTTATGTCGCCAACCTGATTGCGTTTCGGCTTTGCCGTCCCCGAGCTTTGTAGAGATGGGGATTTTTATTATGGATATATCTTAATTATTTTTTCTTCACTGGACGCTGCCAGTTTTTAATATGAGTTTGCTTTACGCGACTGATAACTAACTCATTCTCAGCAACGTTTTTTGTTACTGTGGTTCCGGCACCAATCGTCGCACCTTTCGCGACCGTAACTGGCGCAACAAGCTGAGTGTCAGAACCAACAAAAACATCATCACCAATGATGGTTTTAAATTTATTGGCGCCATCATAATTACAAGTAATGGTGCCCGCACCAATATTTACATTATTGCCAATTTCAGAATCACCAAGATAAGTCAGGTGGCCTGCCTTGGAACCTTTGCCAAGTGAGGATTTTTTCATTTCAACGAAATTGCCAACATGAGCTTTTTCCGCCAATTTGGAGCCAGGGCGTAAACGGGCAAAAGGCCCAATAGTGCACTCAGCCGCAATTTCAGAATCTTCGATGATAGTATAAGGATCAATCACTGCCCCATCACCAATAACACAATTTTTTAGGATACAACCAGAACCGATCTGAACATTATTTCCCAGTGTTACATGGCCTTTAATAATCACATTGGTATCAATGACCACATCACGGCCATGTTCTAATGTTCCACGCAAATCAAAACGGGCAGGATCTAACAACATAACGCCCGCCAGCAGTAATTTTTCCGCTTGCTCAGACTGGTAAATCCGTTCCAAGGCAGAAAGTTGCAAGCGATTGTTTACCCCTTCCATTTCACTTAAACGGCTTGGGTGTACCGCTTTGATTTGACGGCCTTCTTTGTGTGCAAGCGCAATAACATCGGTCAGGTAATATTCGCCCTGTGCGTTATTGTTTTCCAGCCTGGATAACCAACGTTTCAAATCACCGCCATTCGCCACCAAAATACCCGTGTTAATCTCGTTGATTTTACGCTGTTCTTCCGTTGCATCTTTCTGTTCGATAATACCCGTCACTTCACCATTTTCACGAATGATACGACCATAGCCCGTTGGATTATCCAAAATGGCAGTCAATAAACCGATTCCACCTTCTGGCTTAGCTTCAATCAGACGCGCCAAGGTATCTTTACCAATCAAGGGCACATCACCGTAAAGAATCAGAATATCTTCATCATCCGAAAAATGCGGAGCCGCTTGCTGCATAGCATGACCTGTCCCAAGCTGTTCAGCTTGCAGTACCCAGTTCAAATCCTGGCTGGAAAGCGCTTGTTTCATCAAATCACCACCATGCCCATAAACCAGGTGAACATTTTGGGCGCCCAACTCCATTGCGGTATCGATAACATGCTGAACCATCGGTTTACCGGCCAGCAAGTGCAGAACTTTAGGAAGTGCGGAATACATGCGAGTTCCCTTGCCTGCGGCAAGGATCACGACACTTTTTGTACCGATATTATTTGCGTTGTCATTATTTGCAATTACAGACATAAGAAACCTGACAATCCCAATTTTTAAGTATGAAAGTAAACCTGTTTGCGAAATAAATTGCCACATATTTCGCAATGCAAAAAAGCCAGTTAGTTTTCACCAACTGGCTTTTTATCTAACTGCCTATACCCTTTGGGTATTTATTACATCATTTTTTTTGTCAATTCGATAACACGAAGTTTCGCGATCGCTTTCGACAATTCAGCAGATGCCTGAGCATAATCAACATCGCCGTGAGAATTACGGATGTGTTCTTCCGCCTTGCGCTTGGCTTCAAGCACTTTAGCTTCGTCCAAATCCTTACCACGGATCGCTGTATCGGCCAGTACGATAACGCCATTTGGCTGAACTTCAAGAATACCACCTGACAGGTAGATAAATTCTTCTTCACCAAACTGTTTAACAATACGTATCATGCCCGGTTTTATGGCAGTCAGTAGTGGTGTGTGTTGAGGATAGATCCCCAACTCACCTTCACTACCTGTCACCTGAATTTTCTGTACCAGTCCTTCAAACATCTGTTTTTCAGCACTGACTACGTTCAGGGAGAACGTCATTGCAGCCATATCAACCTCCCGTCAGCCGTATTAAAGCTTTTTCGCTTTTTCCACAGCTTCTTCGATGGTACCAACCATGTAGAACGCCTGCTCTGGCAGGTGGTCATAATCACCTTCCAGGATACCTTTGAAGCCACGGATAGTGTCTTTCAAAGGAACAAATTTACCTGGTGAACCGGTGAAAACTTCTGCAACGAAGAATGGCTGAGACAGGAAGCGCTGGATCTTACGAGCACGCGCCACAACCAGTTTGTCGTCTTCAGACAGTTCGTCCATACCCAGAATGGCGATGATGTCTTTCAGTTCCTGATAACGTTGCAGGATAGACTGAACACCACGTGCCACGTCATAGTGCTCTTGACCAACAACCAGTGGGTCAAGCTGACGGCTGGTTGAGTCCAGTGGATCAACCGCAGGGTAAATACCCAGAGAGGCGATCTGACGGCTCAATACGACGGTTGCATCCAAGTGAGCAAAGGTTGTCGCAGGTGATGGGTCAGTCAAGTCATCCGCAGGAACGTAAACAGCCTGTACGGAGGTGATAGAGCCTGTTTTCGTTGAGGTGATACGCTCTTGCAGAGCACCCATCTCTTCTGCCAACGTTGGCTGATAACCTACCGCTGATGGCATACGACCTAACAGTGCAGATACTTCTGTCCCTGCCAGGGTATAACGGTAAATGTTATCAACGAACAGCAGAACGTCACGGCCTTCATCACGGAATTTTTCCGCCATCGTCAAACCGGTCAATGCAACACGCAGACGGTTTCCTGGTGGCTCATTCATCTGACCGTATACCAGAGATACTTTATCCAGTACGTTTGAATCGGTCATTTCATGATAGAAGTCGTTACCTTCACGGGTACGCTCACCAACACCGGCAAATACAGAGTAACCTGAGTGCTCGATCGCGATGTTACGGATCAGCTCCATCATGTTAACGGTTTTACCTACACCAGCACCACCGAACAGACCAACTTTACCCCCCTTCGCGAATGGGCAGATCAGGTCCATAACTTTGATACCGGTTTCCAGCAGTTCCTGAGAGTTAGATAACTCTTCATAGGATGGTGCTGTACGGTGAATTGACCAACGCTCTTCTTCGCCAATCTCACCTTTCATGTCAATTGGATCGCCCAATACGTTCATGATACGGCCCAGTGTTGCTTTACCCACTGGTACTTCGATTGGGTGTCCTAAATCAGTCACGTCCAAATTACGGCGCAGGCCATCGGAGGTCCCCATTGCGATACAACGGACGATACCACCACCTAACTGCTGCTGAACTTCCAGCACCAGTTTCTCTTCACCGTTTTTAACCTCAAGGGCATCGTATACTTTTGGTACGCTGTCCTGAGGGAATTCGACGTCCACCACGGCGCCGATTACCTGGATAATCTTTCCAGTAGCCATCTTGAATCCTCTACGTAATTCGTAAACCTAGCTGTTAAACCGCAGAAGCACCCGAAACGATTTCGGTGAGTTCCTGAGTGATGCTGGCCTGACGAGCCTTGTTGTAAACCAACTGCAACTCTTTGATCAGGTTGCCACCGTTATCGGTTGCGGCTTTCATCGCTACCATTCGTGCGGCCTGTTCACTAGCCAGGTTTTCAACGACGCCCTGATAAACTTGCGATTCTATATAACGACGCAGCAGGGTATCCAACAACGCCTTAGGATCAGGTTCATACAGATAGTCCCAAGACTTCTTCTTCAGTGTTTCATCGTCTCCGGCTGGCAGAGGCAATAACTGAGTGATCGTCGGAACCTGAGACATTGTATTCATGAACTTGTTTGTCACTATATACAGTTTATCCAGACGCCCTTCGTCATATGCTTGCATCATGACGTGGACTGGCCCGATCAGTTCGGATAATGACGGGTTATCTCCCATCCCTGTTACTTGAGCAACAACGTTGCCACCAACAGAAGAAAAGAAGGAAACCGCTTTTGATCCAATAAGCGCCAAATCAACTTGAACGTTTTTATCAGACCAGTCTTTCATTTCTATCAGCAATTTTTTGAACACGTTAATGTTCAAACCGCCACATAAACCACGGTCAGTCGAAACAACCACGTACCCAACACGCTTCACTTCGCGCTCTTCAAGGTATGGATGTTTGTATTCCAGATTACCTAACGCAAGGTGTCCAATCACATTGCGAATGGTTTCTGCATAAGGACGGCTGGCCGCCATGCGATCCTGCGTTTTACGCATTTTGGACGCGGCGACCATCTCCATCGCTTTAGTGATTTTTTGCGTGTTCTGCACACTGGCGATTTTGGTACGTATCTCTTTTGCGCCGGCCATTTCTGCTTCTCCGAATTCAACCAGACGGCCCAAGTTTTTTCGCTAAATAGAATCAAACTGGGCCGAATAGTGTTACCAGGACTGAGTCGCCTTGAAGGATTCCAACAGAGCTTTCAGCTTCGCTTCGATCTCTCCATTGTAATCACCAGACTGGTCAATCTCTTTCAGAAGATCAGCATGTTCACGGTTAGCATATGCCAACAGCGCAGCTTCGAAACTGACCACTTTTGCGATTTCGATATCTTCCAGATAACCACGTTCAGCAGCAAACAGAGACAGAGCCTGCTGTGCAATGGACATCGGCTGATACTGTTTCTGTTTCAACAACTCAGTCACTTTCTGACCATGATCCAACTGCTTACGCGTTGCATCATCCAGATCAGAAGCAAACTGGGAGAATGCCGCCAGTTCACGGTACTGAGCCAGAGCGGTACGAATACCACCAGACAGTTTCTTGATGATCTTAGTCTGAGCAGCACCACCTACACGGGATACGGAAATCCCTGGGTTAACCGCTGGACGGATACCTGAGTTAAACAGAGAAGATTCAAGGAAGATCTGTCCATCCGTGATAGAGATAACGTTTGTTGGTACGAACGCAGAAACGTCACCCGCCTGAGTTTCAATGATTGGTAGAGCAGTCAGAGAACCGGTTTTACCCTTCACTTCACCATGAGTGAATTTCTCAACGTATTCAGCGTTAACACGCGCTGCACGCTCCAACAAACGGGAATGCAAATAGAAAACGTCACCAGGGTATGCTTCACGTCCAGGTGGACGACGCAACAACAGGGAAATCTGACGGTATGCTACAGCCTGTTTAGACAGATCATCGTAAACAATCAAGGCATCTTCACCGCGATCACGGAAGTATTCACCCATCGCGCAACCAGAGTAAGGTGCCAGATATTGCAAGGCCGCAGATTCAGAAGCGGATGCAACAACAACGATGGTGTTTTCCAGTGCGCCGTGTTCTTCCAGTTTACGAACGACGTTAGCAATGGTAGAGGCTTTCTGACCAATCGCAACGTAGACACATTTGATACCAGAATTACGCTGGTTGATAATCGCATCAATAGCCAGAGCAGTTTTACCTGTCTGACGGTCACCGATGACCAGCTCACGCTGGCCACGGCCGATTGGGATCATGGCATCAACAGATTTGTAACCTGTCTGGACAGGCTGGTCAACGGATTGACGATCGATAACCCCTGGTGCGATAACTTCTACCGGTGAGAAACCGTCGTTCTCAATAGCGCCCTTGCCGTCAATGGGTTCGCCCAGAGTGTTAACAACACGTCCCAGCAAACCACGACCAACAGGCACTTCCAAAATACGGCCAGTACATTTGACTTTCATGCCTTCGGCCAAGTCAGAATACGGACCCATCACAACCGCACCTACAGAGTCGCGCTCCAGGTTCAGTGCAATTGCGTAACGGTTGCCAGGCAGGGAAAGCATTTCACCCTGCATGACATCAGCTAAACCATGGATACGAATGATACCGTCGTTAACGGAAACAATCGTACCTTCATTGTGAGCTTCGCTCACGACATTGAACTGAGCAATACGCTGTTTGATCAGTTCGCTGATTTCGGTGGAATTCAGTTGCATATGCTCCAGTCCCCTTAAGACTGCAAGACGTCTGTTAAACGATCCAGACGGCCACGAATACTGCCATCTATTACCATATCACCCGCACGGAGAATCACACCGGCAATAACAGACTTGTCAATTTTGCAATTCAGCTTCACTTTGCGTGACAGACGTTTTTCCATCGCCGCAGAAATTTTAGCCTGCTGCTGCTCATTCAGTTCGGTCGCAGAAATCACTTCAACATTGATAGTCGATTCAAGTGACGCACGCAATTGGATAAATTGCCGGAAGACTTCTGGCAGTACCAGCAAGCGGCCATTTTCTGCCATTACACGAATAAAGTTCTGAGCATGCTCATCAACCTGCTCACCACAAAGGGTGATGAAGGTTTTGGCTAACGTTTCCGGTGCTAATGAACCGGAAAGCAGCTCACCAACCTGCTCATTGCGAGTAACCTCAGCAATGAACGCCAGCATGTTCTGCCAGTGTTCGAGCGATTGGTGTTCTACAGCAAAGTCAAAAGCTGCTTTGGCGTAGGGGCGAGCTACCGTAGCAAATTCAGACATGCCCCTCCCTCCTTACAGTTCAGCGACCAGTTTATCAACGATGTCGCTGTTAGCAGCTTCATCCACGGAACGTTCGATGATTTTCTCGGCACCTGCGATAGCCAACATCGCAACCTGTTTACGTAACTCTTCGCGCGCGCGCTTGCGTTCAGCTTCAATTTCAGCATGAGCTTGCGCCACAATTCTGTTACGTTCCAGCTCAGCTTCTGCTTTCGCATCATCAATAATTTGGGCTTTTTGTTTATTAGCCTGCTCAATGATAACTTGTGCATCAGCTTTCGCTTTTTTCAGTTGGTCGGTCGCATTGGCTTGCGCTAAGTCCAGGTTCTTTTTGGCACGCTCTGCTGAAGCCAAACCGTCAGCAATCTCTTTCTGACGTTTTTCAATGGCCGCCATGATTGGTGGCCATACATACTTCATGCAGAACAAAACAAACAGGACAAACGCTAAGGCCTGGCCGAGGATTGTTGCGTTAATATTCACGACACAATACCTCTATTTCAATTAATGAATTGGCGTAATTTTAAGTTCTGCTATCTTATTAACCGCCAACAGCGAACATCATAAACAAGCCCAGGCCCACAGCAATCATCGGGATGGCGTCAACCAGGCCCATGACGATAAAGAACTGCGTACGCAGCAGAGGAATTAGATCAGGTTGGCGAGCAGCGCCTTCCAGGAATTTACCCCCGAGGATGCCGATACCGATCGCAGCACCGATAGCCGCCAAACCCATCAGAATAGCGGCAGCTATGTACAGCAGATCCATGTTTATATCCATGACAGTCTCCAGTTTGTTTCAAGTTAAAACACAATTATTGATTGATAAAAAATTAATGCTCTTCAGATGCCATCGACAGATAAACAATCGTCAGAACCATGAAAATAAAGGCTTGTAACGTAATAATCAGTATGTGGAAAATCGCCCAAGGCAGGCTGAGTAACCACTGTGCTCCCCACGGTAGGAGGGCCGCAATAAGAATAAAGATCAATTCGCCAGCATACATATTACCAAACAGTCGCAGACCGAGTGATATAGGTTTAGACAGCAAGCTGACCCCTTCCAAGATTAAGTTAATTGGAATAAAGAGTGGATGATTGAAAGGCTGTAATGTCAGCTCTTTCGCAAAACCACGAATTCCTTTCATCTTAATGCTGTAGAACAGAATGAGGACAAAAACACCGAGGGCCATCGACAAAGTGACACTGACGTCTGCGGTTGGAACAATACGCAGCGCAGGCAAGCCGAAGAAGTGTTCACCGATTAGAGGAATAAAATCGATTGGCAGCAAATCCAATGCGTTCATGAGTAACACCCAGACGAACACAGTCAAAGCCAGAGGAGCTATCACTTTGCTCTTGCCGTGATACATATCACGCACGGTGTTATCAACGAAGCCGATTACCATTTCTATTGCAGTCTGAAATTTGCCCGGAACGCCGTCAGTGGCGCGAACCGCGACTCTTCTGAATACAAATAGAAACAACATCCCTAATACGATGGAGAAAAAAAGCGAGTCGATATTTAACGTCCAGAACGTCGGCTCATAACCACTAGCGTGGGGATTGACCAACTCAAAGGTACGCAAGTCCAACTGAAGGTGCTTCAGGTGATGACTTATGTACTCCGAAGTTGAAACTTCTCCTGATGCAGACATGATGCTTTTTACCCTTTTGTTGTTAAAAACGCTAACCGTTCATTACGGCAGGTGCGATGATCTGCACAATCAGCACCGCTAAATAGGCCACACCAAGTGGTGCAAATGCCGCCTTGAACACCCCTAAAGCGACTATCAGCACGGTTATCGTAATGATAACCTTCACCCCTTCGCTAATCGCGAAAAACCATGCAATACGTACTGGAACTCCTTCTTCTTTTACCTTTTGGAAGCGGCTAAGCAGTATAAAAATGGCATTTGGTAGCCAACATGCTAGCCCACCAGCAAAAGCAGAAGCGCCCCACTCTATACTTTTGGTACAAAAAGCTACACTGAGAATAACAAAAGTCATTAACTGCAAAAATAACAGTTTCAGTGCCATTCTACCGCTGTAAAGGGATACAGACATGACTTTTGTTTTCTCCCTGTGGTACACCATCACATATCAGGCTTTGCTGAATGTTGTATAAAACTGGCTTTGCTTAAGAGTGTCAAGTGACAAAAACGTGCAAATTATACGGGCCGCTAAAATGAATTCAATCCATAAGTAGCGAAAAAGTGAATAATTATTTAAATTTCTAACTTTGGTGCTAGATCGCTCACAAATACCATTTAATATTCTGCAATGACTAATGCTATGACCCCAAAATTAAACGTGATATACATCACATTAAACAAAAATCATTAATTATATTTATCATTAAAT
>NZ_JADEUF010000029.1 GCF_015163655.1 Xenorhabdus griffiniae
AGTTGCCTACCTGAAAAGCATTGAGGCAATACAAGATGTGGTGGTTTCACTGTCCATTGAAGGCCAACAGCCTGTTCCTGCACAACCTCCGGTGACTTTTACTGAGGATACCCAAGATTATAAGGTTAAAGGGGATATTCAGGTCAAGCCGTCAGGAGGGATAGTCACGGCAGATGGTGTCCAGAAATATACCTATACGGCGATTATTGTAGGTCTTGATGGAAAATCTGTTCAAGAAGGGGAAATCATTCATAATGCGACGTGGAAGATAGAGCATCCAGCTAACCCTAACGCTTATGGACTCATACTCGATCAATCAGATATGACAATAGATGACAAGGGGCAATTAACGGCAACCTTAACCAGCACTAAGGCAGTCAAGGGGGTTGTCGTTTCACTCACGGTGGGAAAACAACCGCCGGTTAAGGCAAAGCCGCCAGTAGATTTCGAACCGGAACAGGTGTCAATAACACCGACACCATCAAGCCCAATATTGGTGGGTAACAATTATACCCTGACCGTTCACGTTAAGGATGCTACGGGTAACAATTCGGAGCCTAATAAGCAAGTTAACTGGACCCTAAAAGATCCCAATCAGAAAGGGGTAACACTGAATCCAACAAGCAGCACAACTCAGGGTGATGGGCGTGCTACCACAACATTGACCAGTACGCAGGCGCAAACAGTGACGGTAGAGGCTTCTGTCGAAGGCGTTGAAACAGCGGCGTCGGTGGATGTGGAATTCAAATGGCCAACCATTCAGAAACCCACCGTTACCGAAAAAACCGGCACAGTTCCGGCGGATGGAGATAAAGAGCCGCAACACGCTTATCACTATACTGCGCATGTGGTTGGTGCTGATGGTAAAACACCTTATACCGGGCAAGAGATTAAATTTAAGTGGCGGTTAAAATCGCAGGCGGGTGGGACTCCACAAAATACCTGGCTATCAGAGAAGGGAGAAGTGACTGCTCAATCTGATGGCACATTAAAAGTTCAACTGCGGAGCAGCCAGAAAAATCCGGTAGCGACAGGCGTTATCGTGTGTCTTGCTGCTGTTGATGGAAACTCTGTTGAAATTTCTGAAACAGAACAATGTGCTGATGCTGTGGATTTTGATACGGAAAATTTAAAGATAGACAGCCTTGATGTTGCGTTTGATCCTAACCATCCCTTAACGGGAGGGAAGGGCAATTATACCTATACGGCGAAAGTGGTTAACGCTGACGGTACCGCGCTACCTGACGGGTATAAGGTAGAAGGGGCTAAGTGGACTCTGGACCCTGCCCCTGAAACCTATAACGGTCAGGCTGAATGGGAAATTAAAGGTGACAATGACAATATAGTCACGAATGGTCAAATTACGGCCACCCTAAGCAGCCAGGCGGGTATTGGTGATATTAGTAATGGCCAAGTTACTGACGGTCTGACGGTAAAATTAGAAGTACCGGCAGGAAGGGGGAAAACAACTTCCAGTCAGGCAAATCAACAAGTTGCTTTTGAAGCACCGACTTTGAACGCTGGGCTGCATGTATTCAGTGATAAATATCCAACAGGAAAAATATTTAAAGAGAAGAATAAACCTTACAATACATTTCAGAATCTGAAGGGCGAATTGGTGGATGCTTCAACAGGAAAACCGATTGCCGAAAATAGCAAGAGCGTGAACTATGATGCGAATCCTAAGGTAATAGATTCTGGTGGTACATCGATTGGTGATACATCTACTAATAGTCGATGGGATAAGGGAATAATTTCATTTAGCTTTATATCTACAGCTGTTTCTAACTTAAAAGTGATAACAACGGTTAAAAAAACGAATAATGCCAAATATATATATACCTATGAATTTAACGTAAAAAGGTATTTTTTTGGATCCCCCGATGGGTTAATTACCATTCCAAATGATTTTAATTGCACTACGAGTACGGGTGTTACACAAAAAATGACAGATTATGAACTCTATAGTGGATCTGGATCTGATATTGATCTTATAACAGAGTTTGGCGATATTTCTAAATATGGAATAGTCGGTAATTCTGAATTTATTATTGGTGTTGGTCAGTCTCAAAATAAGGGACAGGATTTTATATATGACCTAAAAAATAACACTCATTCATTTAGTGATAACAAGACTCAAGGATATGCTATGTGTGTCGATCACGGTTAATCTTAGATCTGATTAAAAACTGGCATGGTTTAGTCATGCCAGTTTGGGACAGATAATTACATCCGCTCTACCGTCTCGATACCCAAGGTATCCAGACCTTGCTTCAAGGTCTTCGCTGTCAGCAGGGCTAATTTCAGCCGGCTCTGACGGACTTCTTCGCTATCCGCGCTCAGAATTGGACAATGTTCGTAGAAACCAGAGAACAGGCCAGCCAGATCATAGAGGTAAGCACACATCACGTGAGGAGTACCTTCGCGGGCAACAGTTGTGATGGTTTCTTCAAATTGCAACAGGCGCGTCGCCAGAGCTTGTTCACGTTCTTCGTTCAGAAGCATCGGGTGGATCAGGCTGCTTTCATCAATTTCTGCACGCTTAAAGATAGAATTTACGCGGGTATAGGCATACTGCATATAAGGTGCGGTATTACCTTCAAAAGCGAGCATGTTATCCCAGTCAAATACATAGTCGGTAGTGCGGTTTTTGGAAAGATCGGCATATTTCACCGCGCCAATACCGACGGCGTTGACAACTTTTTTCAGTTCCTCTTCCGGCATATCTGGGTTTTTCTCGCGGATCAGGGCATCTGCGCGTTCGATGGCCTCATCCAACAAATCAGACAGCCTGACTGTTCCCCCCGCACGGGTTTTGAATGGCTTGCCATCTTTGCCCAACATCATGCCGAACATATGGTGTTCGAGTAACATCGACTCGGGAATGTAACCCGCCTTGCGTACGATTGTCCAAGCTTGCATCAGGTGTTGGTGTTGGCGTGAATCGATGTAGTAGAGAACCCGATCAGCATGCAGGATTTCATGACGGTACTTGGCACAGGCAATATCCGTGGTGGTATAAAGGTAGCCGCCATCTTTTTTCTGGATGATAACACCCATTGGTTCGCCTTCTTTGTTCTTATACTCATCAAGGTAAACCACGATAGCCCCATCACTCTCGACGGCAAGTCCACGTTGTTTTAGATCGGCAACAACGCCAGGCAGCATATCGTTATACAAACTTTCACCCATGACATCTTTTTTTGTCAGTGTCACGTTCAGGCGATGATAGGTTTCCTGATTCTGCGACATGGTGATATCAACCAGTTTGCGCCACATGGTACGGCAGTATTCATCACCGCTTTGCAGTTTTACGACGTAGCTACGGGCACGAACTGCAAATTCTTCATCTTCATCGTAAGTTTTCTTCGCTTCACGATAGAAGGCTTCCAAATCGGCTAATGCCATATCACTGGCATCTTCGTTCTGGACTTTTTCCAGATAAGCAATCAGCATTCCGAACTGAGTACCCCAGTCACCAACGTGATTAGCTCGAATGACTTTGTGCCCCAAAAACTCCATAGTACGGGCTGCGGCATCGCCAATGATCGTGGAACGAATGTGCCCAATATGCATTTGTTTTGCCACATTCGGTGCAGAATAGTCGATAACGATGGTTTGTGGCGCGACCGGTGTGATGCCCAGTTTTTCATCTTTCAGCGCAGTTTCGAGATTGGCAGCAATCCACGTTTTATCCAGAAAGATATTGATAAAACCAGGACCGGCAATCTCAACTTTGCTGGCAATTCCTTGCAGATCCAGCAAACTGACGACTTTTTCTGCCAATTGTCGAGGTGGCATACCCACTTTTTTCGCTGCCGCCATGACACCATTTGCCTGGTAGTCACCAAACTGAGCTTTTGCAGATTGACGAACGTGAGCTTCACTGTCGGCTGGAGCACCAGCAGCAATCAGCGCATGGCTGATTTTTTCTGAAAGAATGGCCTGAATATTCACCGTAGTACCTTAAATTACGCACAAAAGCCCTTGCATGTGAATTATGCAAATACTTTTACGCGTGTGAGTTATGAGAAAATAACGGGTTTTATACCATATTCATTATCCTGCATGCTACTATCAGCCGCCGCTTGCGGTATGACTTTGGTTTTTTCAGCTCGCCTTTCAGGCGATAGTTTTTTGCTGGGGGAAAGATGACACACTTTGCAACAATTCCTGAATTACAGGATTTGGTGGTTGATTTATATCAGTTTGAACAAAAGCTAAAGCAGTTTGGTGAATATCTTGGCCTGGAACTTACACAGTATGCAGCAGATCATATTTCCCTGCGTTGTAATGATATTTCAATCGCTGATCGCTGGCGTCAAGGTTTTCTGCAATGTGGTCAATTGATGTCTGAGAGCATGATCAATGGCCGACCGATCTGCTTATTTGAGTTAGAACAGCCAATCGCTTTACTTGGCTGGCAAATTGACTGTGTCGAATTACCTTATCCGGGTAAAAAGCAATATCTTCACGCAGGCTGGGAACATGTCGAATTTGTCCTGCCTGTGCCACCAGAACAACTGATAGACGAAGCCTATAAATTACTGCCTGATCCGTTGCCCGCTTTTTTTCGTACGAAAGAGAGTCAGCCGAAAGGGGATAGTGAAAGATTACCAAACCCAACGTTAGCGGTAACAAATGGTGAAATCACCATCAAATTTCACCCTTTTTCTCTCAAAGAGATTATCAAAAATTAAACATACGTGTTCTTTTTGTGATCGTTATCGTAGCACTGCAACTCAGCGTAGCGATAAGCTCGCTTAAGTGAGTGATATTTGAACGAATCTGGCTGGGCGATAAGGCACGCCAGGAAAATAAAGCGCTGTTTGGTACGATAGTATCAGGGCGGGAATGCAGCCGGAGCAGGCTGCATTTGCCATGATTGCCAGCCAATAGAAGGCTTAAGGACGTCACATGACAGCACGCTACATCACGATTGATTGGGGATCGACCAATTTACGCGCCTGGCTATATCAGGGCGATGAATGTCTGGAAAGCAGGCAATCGGTAGCGGGGGTCACCCGCCTTAATGGAAAATCGCCACAGGTAGTGTTAGCAGAAATGACTCAAGGCTGGCGGAATGACAAAACGCCGATTGTTATGGCAGGGATGATCGGTAGCAACTTAGGCTGGAAAACAGTTCCATATCTGTCGGTTCCCATTCAGTTCTCTGCAATCGGCGAGCAATTAACCCCGGTCGCCGATAATGTCTGGATTATTCCTGGATTGTGTGTTTCACGTGAAGATAACTACAACGTGATGCGAGGCGAAGAGACGCAATTATTAGGCGCTCACCAGCTTTTCCCTTCTTCCCTTTATGTCATGCCCGGCACTCACTGTAAATGGGTGTCCGCTGATGACCAACAAATCCACGATTTCCGTACTGTGATGACCGGTGAACTCCACCATTTACTTTTGCATCATTCACTGGTGGGCGCGGGATTGCCCGAACAGGCAGTCTGTCCCGAAGTTTTTAACGCTGGTCTTAAACGGGGAATCGATTCTCCGGTACTTTTGCCTTTTTTATTCGAAGTTCGCGCTTCGCACATATTGGGTACCTTGCCGCGCGAATATGTCAGTGAATTTTTATCCGGCCTGTTGATTGGTGCAGAAGTGGCGAGCATGAGTCACTATTTTGCTGATCAACAGACTATCACACTCGTCGCCGGACTTTCGTTAGCTGCTCGTTATCAGCAGGCGTTTAGCGCTATCGGACGAAATATCTCTTTGGCAGACGGCGATACCGTTTTTCAGGCAGGTATAAGGAGTATCGCAAATGCTGTTGCAAGCCAATCTCCCGCTTATCGCTATTCTTCGCGGTATTAAACCAGACGAAGCGCTTGAACACATCGCGGCGGTCATTGACGCTGGGTTCGATATAGTGGAGATCCCGCTTAACTCTCCTCAGTGGGAACAGAGTATTCCGGCCATTGTGCAAGCGTTTGGCTGTAAGGCACTGATTGGGGCGGGAACTGTACTGAAACCAGAGCAAGTAGATGTGTTGGCGGAAATGGGGTGTAAATTGATTGTCACGCCTAATATCTGCTGCGAAGTGATCCGCAAAGCAGTCGCTTATGGTATGGCAGTATGTCCAGGTTGCGCGACAGCGACGGAAGCTTTTACCGCGTTGGAAGCTGGAGCACAGTCATTAAAGATTTTTCCCTCATCGACATTCGGCCCGAACTATATCAAAGCATTGAAAGCGGTGTTACCACCAGACATACCTGTTTTCGCTGTGGGGGGTGTAACGCCAGATAATCTGTCTCAATGGATTAACGCAGGTTGTATAGGAGCCGGCTTAGGCAGTGATCTTTATCGTGCCGGTCAATCGGTTGATCGTACTGTACGGCAAGCAACCTTATTTGTTAACGCGTACCAAGAGGCCATACGATGAAAATAATTAAATTCACGACTTATCGTTTACCTCCACGCTGGATGTTCCTAAAAATTGACACAGATGAAGGTGTTGCAGGCTGGGGAGAACCAGTAATTGAAGGTCGTGCCCGTACAGTGGAAACAGCAGTGCACGAGCTAAGTGAATATTTGATTGGACGGGAGCCAGCCCGTATCAATGACTTATGGCAGGTGATGTACCGCGCAGGTTTTTATCGTGGCGGACCCGTTTTGATGAGTGCCATAGCAGGCATCGACCAGGCTTTATGGGATATCAAAGGTAAGGTCTTGAATGCCCCCGTGTGGCAGCTGATGGGGGGATTGGTGCGCGATAAGATCAAAGCTTATAGCTGGGTGGGAGGCGATCGCCCTTCGGAAGTGATTGACGGTATTAAAACCTTACGGAAGATCGGTTTTGATACATTCAAATTAAATGGTTGTGAAGAACTGTGCATCATTGATGATTCGAGAAAAATTGATACTGCTGTTAATACGGTAGCGCAGATCCGTGAAACGTTCGGTCATGAAATTGAATTTGGACTCGATTTCCACGGCCGTGTCAGCGCACCAATGGCGAAAGTATTAATCAAGGCGTTAGAACCGTATCGGCCTTTATTTATTGAAGAACCGGTGCTGGCGGAACAGGCGGAATATTATCCACGTCTGGCAGCGCAAACCCATATTCCCATTGCGGCAGGTGAGCGGATGTTTTCTCGTTTTGAATTTAAACGTGTACTGGAAGTGGGGGGACTGGCAATTATCCAGCCAGACTTATCGCATGCGGGAGGTATTACTGAATGCCATAAAATTGCAGGTATGGCTGAAGCTTATGATGTCGCACTGGCACCGCATTGCCCACTGGGACCAATTGCGCTGGCCGCTTGCCTGCACATCGATTTCATATCACGTAATGCGGTATTCCAGGAGCAGAGTATGGGCATTCATTACAATAAAGGAGCAGAGTTACTTGATTTTGTGAAAAATAAAGAAGACTTCAGTATGGAGGGTGGTTTCTTTAAACCTTTAATGAAACCCGGTCTGGGGGTTGAAATTGACGAAGCACAGGTCATTGAGCGCAGCAAAAATGTACCGGACTGGCGAAATCCAATATGGCGACATAAAGATGGTTCTATTGCTGAGTGGTAATTGCCATTATTAAATTAACTAACTAAATCAATGCGTTCTTTTACATCCTCTGTTAACCACAAGGCAAGGTGGCGGGTTTCACTGTGCCCAAAATCTGGAGACAGATTGAGATGAATATTTCAGTAACAACGACGAAAATTGGGCATCGGCGCTATCTGACGCTGATAATGATCTTTATTACGGTCGTTATTTGTTATGTTGATCGAGCTAATCTTGCGGTTGCATCAGCCAATATCCAGAAAGAGTTTGGTGTCACGAAAACGGAAATGGGCTACATCTTTTCTGCTTTCTCTTGGTCTTATACCTTATGTCAAATTCCCGGTGGTTGGTTTCTTGATCGCGTTGGTTCACGCTTGACCTATTTTATTGCCATTCTTGGCTGGTCGGTGGCGACCCTATTACAGGGTGTCGCAACCGGTCTGATATCACTCATAGGCTTACGTTCCATTACTGGTATTTTTGAAGCCCCGACATTTCCCACCAATAACCGGATGGTGACAAGTTGGTTCCCTGAACATGAACGTGCCTCTGCCGTTGGGTTTTACACATCAGGCCAGTTCGTTGGACTTGCTTTTCTGACGCCGCTTCTCATAGGACTCCAGGAATTCAGTAACTGGCGCTGGGTTTTTTTCGTAACAGGGGGCATTGGGTTTATTTGGTCACTAATCTGGATTAACGTTTATCAACAGCCACGATCAACAAAAAATATGAGTCAAGCAGAGCTTGAGTATATCCGCAGTGGAGGAGGGATAGTCGATGATGATTCGCCAGCCAGGAAAGCGGTTCGACAGCCTCTTACTATCGCGGACTGGAAGCTGGTGTTCCACCATAAGCTGGTGGGCGTCTATCTGGGGCAATTTGCAGCCGCTTCAACACTGTGGTTTTTTTTGACCTGGTTCCCAAATTATTTGACTCAAGAGAAAGGGATTAGCGCTCTAAAAGCCAGTTTCATGACGACCGTTCCCTTTCTGGCCGCATTTTTAGGTGTACTGCTCTCTGGCTGGCTAGCAGATAGCATGGTACGTAGGGGGTTCTCTTTGGGAGTGGCGCGTAAGACTCCGATTATTTGTGGTTTGATAATTTCTACTTGTATTATGGGAGCCAATTACACTAACAATCCGATATGGATCATGGTGCTGATGGCGCTGGCGTTTTTTGGTAACGGTTTTGCATCTATTACCTGGTCACTGGTTTCTTCACTGGCGCCGATGCATTTGATTGGTTTGAGCGGTGGCATCTTTAATTTTTTCGGCGGGTTGGGTGGGATCTCTGTACCACTTGTGATTGGCTATTTAGCGCAGAGCTATGGTTTTTCTCCAGCACTGGTTTACATTTCTGTCGTCACATTGATTGGTGCTCTCTCCTATATCTTTCTTGTGGGTGATGTGAAACGTGTAGGCTAATTGGGCGTTTATATCCGAGGGGCTTTGAATGATAAAGCTGGAAATTTGTTGTTATAGCATAAACTGTGCTTTGGTTGCACAACAGGCAGGAGCTGATCGCATTGAATTGTGTGCAAGTCCGTCGGAAGGTGGGGTAACACCGAGTTTCGGTGCATTGCAGCATGCACTACAGCATTTATCAATTCCTGTACATCCCATTGTCCGGCCAAGGGGCGGAGACTTCTGTTACAGCAACACTGATTTTGAAGTAATGAAAGATGATGTTGCTCGTATCCGTGATATGGGATTTCCTGGTGTCGTTTTAGGCGTATTAAATGAAGAAGGCCACATTGATCGGCTTCGCATGAGACAATTGATGTCATTGGCAGGGAATATGAAAGTTACGTTCCATCGTGCCTTTGATATGTGTTTCAATCCACATGTTGCATTAGAACAACTGACAGAGCTTGGTGTGCAGCGTATTTTAACTTCAGGCCAGCAACAAAGTGCTGAGTTGGGATTACCCTTGTTAAAAGAATTGTTACAGGCAAGCCAGGGGCCGATTATTATGCCTGGTGCGGGTGTCAGAATGAGTAATATCTGTAAGTTTCTGGAAATTGGGGTAACAGAAATTCACAGTTCGGCAGGTAAAATTATGCCTTCTGCTATGAAATATCGGAAAGCGGGTGTGAAAATGAGTTCTGACGACAGTGAGGTAGATGAATATGCTTACCATTGTGTTGATGGGCAGTTAGTTGAATCGATGAAGGGCGTGATTAGTTTGGTTCAACGGGCAAAATAAAATATTCTGTATGTATTTCATCTGAATCCCCAGTTATACCAATCGCCTTTCAATATGCATCTTATATCTCCCCGCGTAGCGGGGAGATATAAACAATCACATTGATTTTCAAGCGGAAACTTGAAGCTTAATGCGTATACATCGTTGACTATGCAACTGGGGTGATCAGCCTAACAGATAAAAAAGAAAGGTTATGGCTTACGGGCAATAAGGACTGCTCGCAGTGGAGCAGGGTAGCCTTCTATCGTTTTACTATGATCGTTTGGTTCAAGAAAATCGATCAGCGATTCAGTCTTCATCCATTCTGTCTGGCGTTGTTCATCCAGTGTTGTGAGCGCATGATCAACAATGCGGACATCAATAAAACCGCATTTTTCTAACCAAACTTTTAGCATCTTGGCCGACGGGATAAAGTAGACATTCCGCATTTGTGCATAACGCTCACCTGGAATGAGGCATTGGTGTTCATCACCCTCAATAACCAGGCTCTCCAGAACTAATTCACCGCCGGAAACTAACTGGTTTTTCAATTGCCATAAATGGTCGAGGGGAGAGCGGCGATGATAAAGCACGCCCATTGAAAAGACCGTATCAAAGGCTTTTAGTTCTGGTAACTGTTCAATGCCTAAAGGTAAAAGGTGGGCGCGTTGGTCGTTACCCAGTAACTTTCTGATGGCTTCAAATTGGCAAAGAAAAAGTTGGGTTGGATCAATCCCCACAACGAGCTGAGCACCTTCTCCTACCATACGCCACATGTGGTAACCGCTGCCACAGCCGACATCAAGGACCGTTCTGCCTGCTAAAGGCGAAATATGGGGAAGAACGCGATCCCATTTCCAGTCAGAACGCCACTCAGTATCAATCTCCACACCGTACAGTGAAAAAGGTCCTTTACGCCACGGCATGAATAGCTTCAGGATATTTTGAATACGGGCTTTTTCACCGTTTGGTAATTCTGGTTGATGGTTTGCAATGACACCAGTTTTTAGATCAAGTTGGGTGGGATTAATTTCAGGCAGGTTCTCCAGAATTTTTACCCATGAACTGAACTGACCATGCAATGAAGCTTGCTGCCAATGGCTTAATTGTGCGGGCAGGCATTCCAACCAGTGACTTAAGTGGTTTTTGGCGATCAATTGATAAAAGTTACTGAAATCAATCATTGTTCAGCCCCTTTTATTGCCAGCAATGAGCCAAAGTTAAAACATTGGAACCAAACTTCAACGTGCTGGAATCCTGCTTGTTTGAGGCGTGATTTGTGCGTTTCAACCGGATCTGTTCGCATGACATTTTCCAGCATACTGCGTTTTTGACTGATCTCCAGTTCGCTGTAACCGTTGGCGCGCTTAAAATCATAGTGCATATTGAAGAGCAACTCGCCAATCTGCTCATCTTCAAAGTTGAATTTTTCAGACAGTACCAGAACGCCTCCAGGCTTTAAACCGGCATAGATTTTATCCAGCATTTTCTGGCGATCATCAGGGTGCAGGAACTGTAATGTGAAATTCAAAACGACCATTGATGCATTGTGAATATCGGTATCAAGAATATCCTGTTCGATGATTTCAACGGGGATGTTGGCCTTGAAAGAGTCAATATGGCGACGGCAGCGTTCGATCATTGCCGGTGAGTTATCGACGGCGATAATACGGCAACCCTCTGTATGGAGAGGGGGACTATTATTTTCGGCGCTAATAGCACGGCGGATTGATAACGTGGCTGCACCAAGGGAACAACCAAGATCATAAATTTGACTATTTGGCGTGACAAAACGTTCTGCCAGCATACCTATCATGGAAATGATATTGGAATAACCGGGAATTGAGCGTTTCACCATATCGGGAAAGACTTCGGCAACGCGTTCATCGAAATTCCAGTCACCTAAATTGGCAATTGGAGCAGAGAACAGACTATCCCGTTGATTATGAGATTCTTGATTTGACATAACAGCATTGATTTTTGGAAACAATAAGAAGCGGTTATTCTAACAGAATGCAGGAAAAGGCAGAAAGAGGGATCATCAATAGATAGGTCCTCAGGCGGCCACATACCGCCCAGGATGACTCTAACTGTGGGGAACTATTGATATAGGGAATAGATTATGTATAGAGAGAAAAGATCTGCTCCCACGGCAAATAGTAGATGTTATTGAGGATCATGATTATCATTGAGATATAGGTTGCCGCCATGCCCATACGCCGCCAGCGTATTTCTCGATGACGCAAGCCAAAATAGTGTAGGATCCTGCCTGACAGTAATACCAGTCCACAAATGTGCAGCATCCAAACGTGGGCGCCATTCATCTCCATCACAATCAATAACAACATTGAAATTGGAATGTATTCAACTGCATTACCATGAACCCGAATGGCGGTTTGCAATTCATAAAAACCGCCATCGCCATAAGCGACCCGATATTGCGTTCTTAATTTGACTACATCCAGAGACAGCTTAATTAACAGTAGTGCGCCCAGTACGATATAAAGCGAGCTAACCATTTCTTAACTCCAATTGCCCAACCCAAAAACGGCTAAATGATGATAAACCGCAAAAAGAAAACTGTCGCTATAAATCATAGTATTTAATAATAAATTCTATGAATGTTAGCGGATAGCAAAAAATTGTCTTGTCAAGAACGGCGTTATGGCCTTATCTCCGGTTAGAATTTCCAGTATAATAGTGACCTTTTTTGCAATTCTTCCTAGAAAGAACAATGCCAAAATTTCCGCAGCAGAAAGCATAACGAGCTGAGTAAAAGGATATTGTATGCGTACTAATTATTGTGGGCAGTTGAACCTGGCCCATGAAGGCCAAAAAGTGACTCTTTGTGGCTGGGTGAATCGTCGCCGTGATTTAGGTGGCTTGATCTTTATTGATATGCGAGATCGCGAGGGTATCGTTCAGGTATTTTTTGACCCAGACCAGAAAGAGGTCTTTGCTCAGGCTTCTGAACTGCGTAATGAATTTTGTATTCAAATTACGGGGATTGTGCGTGCGCGCCCTGATAACCAAATCAATAAAGATATGGCAACCGGCGAAATTGAAGTTTTCGCAGAAAGCCTGATGGTTTTCAACCGCTCGGAGCCATTGCCACTGGACAGCAACCAGAATAACAGTGAAGAGCAGCGCCTGAAATACCGCTATCTTGATCTGCGTCGCACTGAGATGTCGCAGCGTCTGAAAACCCGTGCCAAGATCACCAGTTTTGTGCGTCGTTTTATGGATGATGCGGGTTTCATTGATGTTGAAACGCCAATGCTGACTAAAGCAACACCAGAAGGTGCGCGTGACTATTTAGTGCCAAGCCGTGTGCATAAAGGCGAATTTTATGCACTGCCGCAGTCTCCGCAGCTTTTTAAACAGTTGTTGATGATGTCTGGCTTTGACCGTTATTACCAGATTGTAAAGTGCTTCCGCGATGAAGACCTGCGCGCCGATCGTCAGCCAGAATTTACCCAGATCGACGTTGAAACCTCGTTTATGACCGCTGAACAAGTTCGCGAAATCATGGAAAAAATGATCCGTGAACTATGGCTGGATGTGAAAGGTGTCGATTTGGGTGGTTTCCCTATTATGACATTTGAAGAAGCCATGCGTCGTTTTGGTTCAGATAAACCAGACTTGCGTAACCCTCTGGAATTGGTGGATATCGCCGATCTGGTTAAAGACGTAGAGTTCTCTGTCTTTGCTGAACCTGCAAACAATCCAAAAGGCCGTGTTGCGGCTATTCGCGTTCCCGGCGGGGCAGAGTTAAGCCGTAAGCAAATTGATGAGTACGGTAAATTTGTTGGCATTTATGGCGCGAAGGGTTTGGCATGGATGAAAGTGAATAACCGTGTTACCGGCTTAGAAGGTGTGCAAAGCCCGATAGCTAAGTTCCTGTCTGCGGAAGTGGTTGAGGGTCTGTTATCCCGTACCAATGCCCAGGATGGTGATATCCTGTTCTTTGGCGCTGACAAGAAAAATGTTGTCACTGATGCTATGGGAGCACTGCGTCTGAAACTGGGCCGCGACTTGAATATTACCGATCTGGCAAGCTGGAAACCGCTTTGGGTTATTGATTTCCCTATGTTCGAAGACAATGGCGCAGGTGGTTTGACGGCAATGCATCATCCATTTACTTCTCCGCGTGATATGTCGGCGGCTGAATTGGAAAATAATCCAGAATCCGCTATCGCGAACGCTTACGACATGGTGATCAATGGCTATGAAGTCGGGGGTGGCTCTGTCCGTATCCATCGTAACGAAATGCAGCAGGTGGTATTCCGCATTCTGGGTATTCATGAGCAGGAACAGCAGGAGAAATTTGGTTTCTTACTGAATGCCCTGAAATACGGTACACCGCCACATGCTGGTTTGGCTTTCGGCTTAGATCGCCTCGTTATGTTGTTGACTGATACAGATAATATTCGTGATGTGATCGCTTTCCCGAAAACAACGGCAGCGGCATGTTTGATGACGGATGCACCAAGTCCAGCGAATTCAGCCGCGTTGGAAGAATTGGCTATTTCAGTGGTTAAAAAAGAGAACGAATAATGGCTTATAAGCGCCCTGAATCTGTACTGGTTATGATTTATGCCGTTGACAGCAAAAGGGTGCTGATGCTACAGCGACGGGACGATCCTGAGTTTTGGCAATCTGTGACAGGTAGCCTTGAAAAGGACGAAAAACCGTGGGAGGCGGCGTTACGTGAAGTACAGGAAGAGATAGGTATTGATATTATCAATGAAAATCTTGAACTGAAAGATTGTCAACGCTGTCTTTATTATGAGATTTTCTCGCACCTACGATATCGATATGCTCCTGGGGTAACGCGGAATAAAGAACATTGGTTCTCTCTGGCATTACCTGAGGAGCGAGAAATTTTGCTGACCGAACACTTGGCTTATCAATGGCTGGCGGCGGAAGAAGCGGCCACATTGACGAAGTCGTGGAGCAATCGGCAAGCAATTGAAGAGTTTGTCATTTAGTCTATAAGACGTTTTATCGGAGATATTTGCATGGCAGGTCATAGTAAATGGGCCAATACGAAACACCGCAAAGCTGCACAGGATGCGAAACGCGGTAAGATTTTTACAAAAATTATCCGTGAATTGGTAACGGCTGCACGATTGGGCGGTGGTGATCCCGATTCTAACCCACGTTTGCGAGCTGCCGTCGATAAAGCGCTGTCCAACAATATGACTCGTGATACGTTGAATCGTGCAATTGCCCGTGGTGTTGGTAACGACGACTCAGATAACATGGAAACCATCATTTATGAAGGCTACGGCCCTGGTGGTACAGCAGTCATGGTTGAATGTCTGAGCGATAACCGTAACCGTACTGTTTCTGAAGTTCGTCATGCGTTCACCAAAACAGGCGGCAACTTGGGGACTGACGGTTCTGTTTCTTATCTGTTCACCAAAAAAGGGGTTATTTCCTACGCACCAGGCCTAGATGAAGATGCGGTGATGGAAGCCGCATTGGAAGCAGGCGCTGACGATGTTGAAACTTATGATGATGGTGCGATTGACGTCTATACTACTCCAGAGTCTTTTGGCGAAGTTAAAGATGCACTGGATGCAGCCGGTTTTAAGGCAGATTCCGCAGAAGTTTCTATGATCCCATCAACGAAAGCAGAACTGGATGCAGAAACTGCGCCTAAATTACTGCGTTTGATCGATATGCTTGAAGATTCTGACGATGTGCAAGAAGTTTATCATAATGGTGAAATTTCTGATGAGGTTGCAGCACTGCTGTAATTGACATTAGGGTTCACAGCGTAGAGAAAGTGTTCCTCAAATCAGGGCACTTTCTCTAACGTTTTTATCCCATATCACAGGCAAACCGATTTAGGCGAATAATTCGATATGGCGATTATTCTTGGTATTGACCCTGGCTCCAGAGTCACGGGATATGGCGTTATTCGCCAGCAAGGACGGCAACTTATCTATCTCGGCAGCGGTTGTATTCGGACAAAAGTCGATGACTTACCCAGTCGTTTGCAGAAGATTTACGCCGGGGTTACTGAAATCATCACGCAATTTCAGCCCAATGCTTTTGCAATAGAGCAAGTTTTCATGGCAAAAAATGCAGACTCAGCCTTGAAATTGGGGCAGGCGCGTGGAGTCGCAATTGTTGCAGCCTCTAACCAATCCATACCGGTATTTGAATATGCAGCCCGTCAGGTTAAACAGACGGTGGTCGGTACAGGAGCGGCCGAAAAGAGCCAGATTCAGCACATGGTACGTTCGATGTTGAAATTGTCTGCTAATCCGCAGGCTGATGCCGCTGATGCGTTGGCTATTGCTATTACACATTGTCATCTCAGTCAAAATTTACTGCGGGTAGGTGATGTGCGGTTAAATTTAACGCGTGGTCGTCTGAAATAGTTGATGCTGGATATACGTCCAGCTTTTTTTGTGCTATAAGCTAGCGGAACGATTTATTTTATTTTCAGGGGGTAAACAGTGATAGGGCGTTTGAGAGGAACCGTGTTGGAAAAACAGCCACCGTTGGTTTTATTGGAAACTCACGGTGTCGGTTATGAAGTTCATATGCCAATGACCTGTTTTTATGAACTGCCTGAAATTGGCCAGGAAGCGATTTTATTTACACAATTTATTGTGCGTGAAGATGCTCAGTTATTATACGGTTTTAATGATAAACAAGAGCGTGCATTGTTCCGTGAACTGATTAAGGTCAATGGTGTTGGGCCTAAATTAGCGCTGGCGATCCTTTCGGGCATGTCGGCCCAGCAATTCGTTACAGCGATAGAACAAGAAGCTATTACTTCATTGGTTAAGTTGCCGGGTGTTGGCAAAAAAACGGCTGAAAGGCTGGTCGTAGAGATGAAAGATCGCTTTAAGGGGCTTAATGGCGATCTATTTAACCAAAGTAGTGATGTTAATTTGCCGGCTGTCAGCAAACAAGTGAATTCCGTTGCCGAGATTGAAGCAGAAGCTGCAGCGGCACTGGTTTCTCTGGGATATAAACCACAGGAGGCCAGCCGGATGGTGAGCAAGGTAGCTAAACCAGGTGCAGATTGTGAAACCCTTATTCGAGAAGCACTTCGTGCGGCTCTGTAATCACAGGAGTTAAGTGATGATTGAAGCTGACCGTCTAGTTTCAGCAGGCGTTCTGCAAGATGATGAAGCGATTGATCGTGCTATTCGGCCGAAATTTCTGTCTGAATATGTTGGGCAACCGCATGTTTGTGAACAAATGGAAATTTTTATCCAAGCGGCACGTCAGCGTGGTGATGCACTGGATCACTTATTGATTTTTGGCCCCCCTGGATTAGGTAAGACCACGCTGGCAAATATTGTGGCAAATGAAATGGGGGTTAATCTTCGTACTACATCTGGGCCGGTATTGGAGAAGGCAGGGGATCTTGCCGCTATGCTTACTAATCTGGAACCGCACGATGTCTTGTTTATTGATGAAATTCACCGTTTATCGCCGGTTGTGGAAGAGATCCTTTATCCGGCAATGGAAGATTACCAACTGGATATCATGATTGGTGAAGGGCCAGCCGCCCGCTCCATCAAGATTGATCTTCCTCCCTTTACTTTGATTGGTGCGACCACTCGTGCAGGCTCTTTAACTTCACCATTGCGTGATCGATTTGGTATCGTTCAGCGTCTTGAATTTTACAATGTTGATGATTTGCAGAGCATCGTTTCCCGTAGTGCACGCTATATGGGATTAGGCATTTCAGATGATGGTGCAAGGCAAATCGCGATGCGTTCTCGTGGCACTCCCCGTATTACGAATCGATTATTACGTCGTGTGCGTGATTTTGCCCAGGTGAAAGGTAATGGCACCATTGATAGTCATATTGCATCTCAGGCGCTGGATATGCTGAATGTCGATTCGGCCGGATTTGATTACCTTGATCGTAAGTTGCTGATTGCCATTATTGATAAATTTATGGGTGGTCCCGTTGGGTTGGATAATTTGGCCGCGGCGATTGGTGAAGAACGAGAAACGATTGAAGATGTACTGGAACCTTTCCTGATCCAACAAGGATTTATCCAACGAACACCACGCGGGCGTATTGCAACCCATCATGCTTACCGACATTTTGGATTGAGTAAGGAAGACGAATAAAGGGTTATAACTTACCTAAATTATAACCCTTATTAGTTGTATTTGAATTGCCGTTAAAAATTAGTTTCTTGCCTTGAACGTTAAACTCAATGCAAATAACACTGCCGAACAAAGTACAACGGAAGGTCCTGCCGGTGTGTTATAAAATGCCGATAATGTTAACCCTCCCGTAACAGAAAGCATACCGACAATAATTGCAAAAACGGCCATTTGTTCAGGTGTGCGGGAGAAACGACGGGAGGTAGCGGCAGGGATAATCAGCAGGGAGGTGATAATTAATGCCCCGACGAATTTCATTGCCAGCCCAATAGTTAATGCTGTCACTAACATCAGCAAGATACGCAGACGTTGAATTTTAATGCCATCAACAAAGGCCAAATCTTGGCTAACTGTTATTGATAGCAGGGCGCGCCATTGCCATGTCAGTAATCCAGTAACAATCGCGACACCGGCCGCAATGAGCCAGAGATCTTCGTAAGTTACGGACAATAAATCGCCAAACAAATAAGCCATTAGATCGACCCTGACACTGGTCATAAAACTAACGACGACTAAGCCCAGCGATAAGGCACTGTGAGCCAGAATGCCCAATAAGGTATCAACAGCTAATTGCGGGCGTTTTTCTAGCCAAACCAAAATAGTGGCTAAGATAAGTGTTACTGCAATCACTGCATAAAATGGGTTCACATTCAGTAAGAAACCAAATGCAACACCAAGCAGTGATGCGTGTGCCAGTGTATCACCAAAATAGGACATTCTGCGCCAAACGACAAAAGAACCAAGAGGCCCCGCGGCAATTGCCAAAAAAATACCGGCGAGCCAGCCGGGAAGTAATAATTCAATCATCGGCGTGATTCCCCAACATTTTTCAAAATAACTTTCCCTCTAAGATCATGATGATGATTGTGGTGATGGCGGTAAACTGCCAGTTGTTCTGCACCATGATGCCCAAACATTGCAATAAACTCTGGGTGCATTGACACCACTTCTGGTGTGCCAGAACAACAAATGTGCTGATTGAGGCATAAAACCTCGTCTGTTTTCGCCATGACTAAGTGCAGGTCATGGGATACCATAAGTACAGCGCAATTAAGCTCTGTTCTGATTTGGTTGATTAAGTCATAAAGCGCCAGTTGGCCATTGACATCCACGCCTTGTGTTGGTTCATCAAGAACTAAAAGCTGGGGGTGGTTCAGTAAAGCCCTGGCGAGTAGTACCCGCTGAGTTTCTCCACCAGACAGCTTTTGCATGGGTTGCTCCAATAAGTGAGCAGCCTTGACCCGATTTAATACCGGCATGATATCTGCGGATTTCACATTGGGCCTTAATAGCATAAAACGCTTTACAGTCAGGGGCAGAGTGGGATCAAGGTTAAGTTTTTGCGGAACATAACCAATTCTTAATGTAGGGGTCTGTTCAATCGTGCCCGAAGTGGGTTGCACTAAACCAAGAACGACGCGAACCAGAGTTGATTTTCCTGCACCGTTTGGGCCGATCAGGGTCAGAATTTTCCCTTGCTTGAGATTGAATGAAATATTATTTAATACCTTGCGGTTACCAAATTCAACCGTAATATTTTTTAGGGTAATCATAGTTGGCGAGTCAAAAGTGTCTTGCGGAATTATTGGAATGTTATAATATAACAAAATTCAATTTTCTGCATGGAATATTCATATTATGTTACACAACTCACAGAAATACGCGCATAAATTTTTTCATAAAATCGCATTAGCTACTATGTTAGTGGCAGGAATGAATGGCTCTGCGCAGGCCGATGTTGTCGCATCCATTCGGCCATTGGGTTTTATTGCAGCTGCCATTGCTGATGGTGTAACAAAGACTCAAGTGCTTCTGCCCGATGGCGCTTCTCCACATGATTATGCGTTACGGCCTCGGGATGTACAGAAAATTAATCAAGCCGATTTGGTTGTTTGGATTGGTCCAGATATGGAAACCTTTTTAGCGAAACCGATAGCTAAAATTGAACGGAATAAACGACTGTCACTGGCTGAATTATCGACTATTAAGCCACTATTATTGAAAAATAGTGAAAGTGGTCATGTACCTGATGCTGAATCATATCAGCATAAACATGAGGAAGATCACGAACATCATCATCACGGTGAATATAATATGCATATTTGGCTTTCTCCAGAGATTGCGGAAAAAGCCGCTCAGGCAATATATGATCAGCTTATTGAACAATATCCTCAGCAAAAACAGCAATTAGAAGTAAACCTACGTAAATTCAATGGACAGCTTGCACAAACTGATAAGAATATTACTCATGTTTTAAAGTCCGTACAAAAACAGGGTTATTTTGTTTTTCATGACGCGTATGGTTATTTTGAAAAACACTACCAATTGGCTCCGCTAGGTGTTTTTACGGTCAATCCTGAAATACAACCTGGTGCGCAAAGGTTACACAAAATACGAACACAATTGGTTGAGCAGAAAGCAAGGTGTATTTTTGCTGAACCTCAATTCAAGCCAGCCGTTATTCATGCCGTAGCAAAAGGTACTGATGTACGTATTGGAATACTTGATCCTTTAGGGAGTGGTATCGTATTGGATAAAGATAGCTATATGAAATTTATAACTCAGCTATCAAAACAATACGCGAGCTGCCTGAATTAGTACAGTAAGGAATTTTATTAGTGCAGCAGATAGCTAAAACTATCGTTCTGGTATACAACAACCTGCCCAAACCACACAAGATCATGCTTGGATCTCTCACGCTGGTCACTCTGGCTATCGCGATATGGCGGCCCGTTGTTTACCATGAACGAGAAGAACAGACAGGTAGCATTATTCTCAGTACCCCCAATCGCATTCCAGAAGCAACGGATGATGATGTCGCTGGGGATGCTAATGAACAACTCCCCAATGAGGGCATTGGGGATGATGATGGCAGTTCTGTTGATACGGCAGTAAATGTTCCGCACCAATATGTTGTCTCCAGTGGTGATACCCTGAGTTCGATTTTAACTCAGTTCGGAATTGATTCCTCTGATGTTGCTTTGTTAGCAAATCAATATAAGTCATTGCGTAATTTAGGTATTGGTCAGTCATTATCGTGGACTACTGACGATAATGGGAATTTAAAAACGCTGACTTGGAATATATCACGTCGCGAAACTCGCGTTTATACTCGCGAAGGAGATACTTTTAACCAAACGCAAGAGTTCCAGAAGGGAGAATGGAAAAACAGTGTCATCAAAGGTACAGTTGATGGCAGTTTCAATAGTAGTGCTCTGGTTGCTGGATTAACAAGCAGTGAAGCCAGAGAAGTGACAAAAGCGTTGCAATGGCAGATAGATTTCCGCAAATTGCGTAAAGGCGATCGTTTTTCTGTGCTGATGTCCCGTGAAATGCTTGATGGAAAAAGTGAACAAAGCCAATTGTTAGGTGTTCGCTTACAAAGTGGTGGCAACGATTATTATGCCTTCCGGGCCGATGATGGTCGTTTTTACGACAGCAATGCTTCCGGGCTTGAGCGTGGCTTCTTGCGCTTCCCCACAACTAAACAGTTCAGAGTATCTTCTTCTTTCAATCCACATCGCTTAAATCCGGTAACTGGCAGAATTACAGCGCACAGAGGGGTTGATTTTGCTATGCCAGTAGGAACGCCCGTTTTGGCAGTAGGTGATGGTGAAGTTGTTGTCGCCAAATTTGATGGAGCAGCCGGTAATTTCATTGCTATTCGGCACGGTCGTCAATATACAACGCGATACATGCACTTGAGGAAAATACTGGTCAAACCGGGTCAGAAAGTGAAACGGGGAGAACGTATTGCGCTATCAGGGAATACGGGACGCTCAACAGGCCCACATTTGCACTTTGAATTCTGGGATAACCAGAGGCCGGTTAACCCGCTCACGGCAAAATTACCGCGTGCTGGTGGGCTGAGTGGTAAAGAGCGTACAGAGTATGTAGCAATGGTTCAAGAGACTAAGCCGCAATTGTTGCTAGACTAAGTGTATCAACTTCCTATTATTGACAGAGATAAAAGCGGGTGATTACTATCATCCGCTTTTATCTTATTTTTTGTTGTAAACTTGCGCCTTAAGAGTAAATATTGGGATCATCAGAGTTGTTAGCTCATGAATAAAGAAAAAGATACAGATAGTAAATTGGGATATGTCCCTCGGTTTCATCGAGCTTATTTACATCCTCGTTATTGGGGGCTTTGGGCTGGCGTAGGTATATTGGCAGGATTGTCTTATGTCCCTGTAAAATGGCGTGATCCACTCTTGGCCAAGATAGGTGTTTTGGCGGGAAGAAAAGCGAAAAGTGCTCGCCGCAGGGCAAAAATCAATTTAATTTACTGCTTTCCTGAGTTAACGGAACAACAGCACGAAGAGCTGATTGATCGCATGTTTGCTACCGCCCCTCAATCGTTTGTTATGCTGGCTGAACTTTGTCTCAGGGGAGCAAAATCAACCCTTGAACGAACCCAATGGCATGGCGAAGACACTATTCAAGCCTTAAAAGCACAAGGTAAGAATGTGATTTTTATGGTTCCACATGGTTGGTCTGTTGATATTCCCGCGATGTTGTTGGCTGCACGTGGACAAAAAATGTCAGCTATGTTTCACCACCAAAGCAATCCCGTAGCTGATTACTTATGGAACAAGGCGCGTTGTCACTTTAGTGGTCGTTTGCATTCCCGTGATGCAGGGATTAAACCCTTTATCTCTACAGTGCGTGAAGGTTTTTGGGGATATTATTTACCTGATCAGGATCATGGCGAAGAGCACAGCGAATTTGTCGATTTTTTTGCCACTTATAAGGCGACTTTGCCTGCACTTGGACGCTTAATGAAAGTTTGTCGCGCGGCCATTGTTCCGTTATTTCCGGTTTATAATTACCAAACTCATCAGCTGGACATTTATATCCGTCCACCCATGGAAGATATTGCAGGACAGGATGATGCTTATATTGCTCGTCGGATGAATGAGGAATTGGAAGAGTTGGTGAAGCCGAATCCTGAACAATACACTTGGATCTTAAAATTGCTTAAGACGCGCAAAGCAGGGGATATTGAGCCTTATAAAAGGGAAGATCTGTGATTATTAGGGTAATTATCTTCATTTGAATAATGGATTGCTGTGAGTGAGAGCAATTAATAAATGAGTATACTGCCCCTTATACGCATGCAACTTCAAGTTGCAGCTTGCAAATCAATGTGATTGTTTATATCTCCCCGCTTCGCGGGGAGATATAAGACGCACCTTGAAAGGCGATTGGTAATATATATAGCCTATTATTCTACTTCAAGTACGCGACAGGTATTGGTACTGCCAATAGTTCCCATCTGATCACCTTGGGTTACGAGTACCAAATCCCCTGAGATGAGATAACCTTTATCGCGCAGACGATTCACTGCTTCATTTGCCGCAGCGATCCCATCAGTATGTGAGCTACAATAAACAGGCGTCACACCACGATAAAGAGCGGTACGGTTTAAGGTTGATTCATGGCGAGACATAGAGAAGATAGGCAGGCCAGAACTGATGCGGGACATCATGCGGGCTGTGCGGCCAGATTCTGTCATGGCAATAATTGCCTTGACGCCTTTCAGGTGGTTGGCTGCATACATAGTGGACATTGAAATCGCTTCTTCAATACTATCAAATGTTATATCCAAGCGATGTTTGGAAACATTGACACTTGGCATTTTTTCTGCGCCAAGACAGACTTGAGCCATAGCGGCAACAGTTTCTGCAGGATACTGGCCCGCCGCTGTTTCGGCAGAGAGCATAACCGCATCAGTACCATCCAGTACCGCATTGGCGACATCCATGACTTCAGCACGCGTCGGCATTGGATTGGTGATCATGGATTCCATCATTTGCGTGGCTGTAATCACGACACGATTAAGTTGGCGAGCGCGGCGGATCAGTTTCTTTTGTACACCAACCAGTTCAGGGTCACCAATTTCAACACCGAGATCACCACGAGCAACCATGACAACATCCGATGCCAGAATAATTTCATCAATGATTTCGTCACTGCTAACAGCTTCCGCTCGCTCAACTTTTGCAACGATTTGGGTTTCACAGCCTGCATCTCGTGCGAGACGGCGCGCATAATTCAAATCTTCACCTGAACGAGGGAAAGAAACAGCAAGATAATCAACACCAATTTTGGCTGCTGTGATGATATCTTCCTTATCTTTTGCTGTCAGTGCTTCGGCTGATAACCCGCCGCCCAATTTATTGATGCCTTTATTGTTGGAAAGCGGGCCTCCTACAGTCACCTCCGTGAAGACTTTCATCCCCTGAACGTCCAGAACTTTCAATTGAACGCGTCCATCATCCAATAGCAGGATATCTCCCGCCGTCACATCAGATGGTAAACCTTTATAGTCAATACCGACTTTTTCTTTATCTCCTTCTCCCTTACTTAGATTGGCATCCAGCAGGAATTTATCCCCAACATTCAGGAAAATTTTTCCTTCCTTAAAGGTAGATATACGTATTTTTGGTCCTTGAAGATCACCGAGGATGGCAACATGACAACCTAAACGGGCAGCAATTTCGCGCACTTTATTAGCACGTTGGATATGATCTTCCGCAGTGCCATGAGAGAAATTAAGGCGGACGACGTTGGCCCCCGCTTGGATTACTTTTTCTAGATTGTCGTCACGATCTGTAGCTGGGCCAAGTGTAGTGACGATTTTTGTTCTTCTGAGCCGTCTGGACATGTATTACTCCGTTGACCTGTGAAGTATACCTTTTGTTTTTCAAGTTACCGCATCGGTGAGGGGAACTTGAAATCCATCGGGTATATGAATTTTCGATTACTGTAGGGTAACTATTAATTTATTGATTATTAACTCCGCACTGCAAATAGGCAGTGGGGAAAAGTCTACATATGCTATCAGTCTGGAGAGTTGATAAATAGTGAACAAAAACACAGTCTATTTTCTGGTTTATTCAGACTTATCAAACCGTGAATTACGCAACGCTTCTTTGACTCTCTTCAAATTATCTCTGAATTTTGAGCCGCGGCGAAGTGTAAAACCCGTTGCCAGTACATCAATGATGGTTAATTGAGCAATCCTTGAAACCATCGGCATATAGATATCTGTATCTTCGGGTACATCCAATAGAATGGGGAGGGTGGCTTCGTGTGCTAAGGGGGAGCCTGTCGAAGTAATGGCTATCACTGTTGCATCGTTCTCGCGGGCCAGTTTAGCCATTTCTACCAGGCTTTTTGTTCTTCCGGTATGAGAAATTAATACGACAACATCGCCTTCGGTACTGCTAATACAACTCATCCGTTGCATCACAATATCGTCAAAATAGGTCACTGGAATATTGAAGCGAAAAAATTTGTTCATGGCATCATGGGCTACAGCGGCTGATGCCCCCAAACCAAAAAAAGAGAGTTTTCTGGCTTGAGTCAAAAGGTCGACAGCTCGGTTAATTGCTGCAATATCCAGATTACTTTTGACCGTTTCCAGATTTGCCATTACTGATTCGAAAATTTTGTTTGTATAAGCGGTGACGCTGTCACTTTCTTCCACGTTGCGGTTTACATAAGGTGTACCATTGGCAAGGCTCTGTGCCAGATGCAATTTAAAGTCAGGAAACCCTTTGGTGTTGAGACGACGACAAAAACGATTCACCGTCGGTTCACTCACATTGGCCATTTTAGCCAGAGTAGCAATGCTTGAATGGATGGCAGTTTGTGGTGAATCAAGGATGACCTGCGCAACCTTTTTCTCTGACTTACTCAAAACATCAAGACTATTTTGGAGCCGTTCCAGTGTGTTCATAAAACGAAGTTCAACCTCGGTTTTAACGATTTCATTAACAGGAGAAATCTATTTCATTTTCATGAAAATATACTACTTGTTATCGAAAGCTGGCAGTGGCAATAATCGGATAATATGGGATTTTTCATGAAAATATGACAAGTGTCTAACTTTCAACTTGGTAAGATTACTTCTTAATCGTTGTAAATTTTCAACTTATAATCACTAATCGGTATGAATGACGACCACATTGCAAGTGAATACAAAATTATCATGGATGTGACAGCGGTGTACAGAAAACGGACGTGGTTGTTTAATAACCTGTATGGATTTCATTTTGTCGTTAATCCAGCAGCAATATGAAATACGGAGAATTACATGAATAATCAGTGTTTACTGCATATAGCCAAAAGAGTACATTACCCACAGATTCTGTAAAAAAATTACAATATCCCGTAATTGAGGAGATGCAACATGGCGGTGACGTCTACAGCTCAGGCTTGTAATTTGGTAATTTTTGGGGCGAAAGGAGACTTAGCTCGCCGGAAATTAATGCCTTCCCTTTACCAGTTGGAAAAAGCGGGTTATATCCATCCTGATACCCGAATTATCGGCGTCGGTCGAGCTGACTGGGATAAAAAAGCCTACACCAAAGTTGTTGAAGAAGCATTGGTGACATTTATGTCCGAGAAACCAGATCCAGAACTGTGGAAGAAGCTGAGTTCACGTCTGGAATTTTGTAATTTGGACGTAAATGAGACGGGACATTTTACCGAATTGGCAAAAATAATTAATAAAGATGACTTACCCGCTATTCACTATTTTGCCATGCCTCCAAGTACATTTGGAGCAGTATGTCATGGATTAGGCGCTGCGGGGTTGAATACGGAACCCAACCGTGTGGTGATGGAAAAACCACTGGGAACAGATCTTGCTTCGTCCAGAGCGATTAATGATGAAGTGGCAAAATATTTCAATGAAAACCAAATTTACCGTATTGACCATTACTTGGGGAAAGAAACGGTATTAAATTTGTTAGCGTTGCGTTTTGCCAACTCGCTTTTCGTCAATAATTGGGATCATCGCACGATTGATCATGTGCAAATTACTGTTGCTGAGGAAGTTGGTATTGAAGGGCGTTGGGGCTATTTCGATCAGGCAGGGCAGATGCGCGATATGATCCAAAATCATCTTCTGCAAATTCTGACTATGATTGCCATGTCACCACCGGCTGACCTGACAGCAGATCGCATTCGTGATGAAAAAGTGAAAGTGCTGCGTTCATTGCGTCGGATTGATCAGACCAATGTCAGGGAAAAAACGGTTCGCGGGCAATATACCGCAGGTTTTGTTCATGGTAAGAAAGTTCCCGGTTATCTGGAAGAAGAGGGGGCGAATAAAGCCAGTAAAACGGAAACTTTTGTATCGATTCGTGTCGATATTGATGACTGGCGCTGGTCTGGTGTGCCTTTTTATCTGAGGACCGGAAAGCGGTTGCCAGCTAAATGTTCTGAAGTTGTCGTTTATTTCAAAGAGCCTCCTCTGAATCTATTTGCTGAATCCTACCAGCAATTACCGCAAAATAAATTGACAATCCGCTTGCAGCCAGATGAAGGTATTGATATTGAAGTGCTGAATAAAGCCCCAGGACTGGAACATAAACACCGTTTGCAAACAACCAAACTGGATCTGAGTTTCTCTGAAACATTTAACCAGACGCATCTTGCAGATGCTTATGAAAGGTTATTGTTGGAAGCAATGCGCGGCATTCAGGCATTGTTTGTCCGGCGTGATGAAGTGGAAGAAGCCTGGAAATGGGTGGATTCCATTATGGATGCGTGGGCGGCGGATAATGAACCACCGAAACCTTATCAAGCAGGCACGTGGGGGCCAGTGGCTTCTATCGCTATGATTACGCGTGATGGTCGTTCATGGAATGAATTTGAGTAATTTGCGCGTTTTTAATTCGCATTAAGTTACTTATTAATAAAATAACAGCCGGACTTGATGTTCGGCTGATGTTTATAAAGATTTATGCTTTGCATTTGCGAAATTTTAGGGACAGAAAATGACTCTCATTTTTGCCGAAGCAAGATACTATACCAATCTAATTTCAAGTTGCAGCTTGCAAATCAATGTGATTGTTAATATCTCCCCGCGTAGCGGGAGGTATATAAGACTCATCTAGAAAGGCGATTGGTATAAATTTGTTATCTTAATAAATAAAGTTCAGTATAAATAATATGTTATTCAATTTTTCTTACTAAAAGTAGAGTTTGATTAACCAAATACAAACCATTGCTTTTTATTTTGGGCTATGATAGAAATACACCATTCGTTTACTAATATGAGGGTTCGTAGTATATCGTGCGATAGTTATACGATTGTCGTGTGATGAAAGAATAAAATATCATGAATAGCGCCAAAAGCGTCAACATTCAACATAGTAACAAAATTCAACGTTGTACCCATGTTTTCTTCCTCTCAACTATTTTATCCAGTGAGCACTACTGGTGCGGCGCCCTTTAGGGCCTTCTCCTGCTAACCGGTTCTTCACCGGCTATTTTCGTTTGCCAAAATATTTCGCTAAAAAGTCAGTTTGATTCTGATATTGCGTCATTACATTTGCCACCGACTTTGTTGGCATCTATAGCTTGATATCTTGGCATTCTTATCAGTATGTTCAGGAGAAAAAAAATGATTTATTGGGTATTTCTTGTACTGGCGATTATGACAGAAGTGATTGGTACTTTGTCAATGAAACATGCCAGCGTATCGGGTGATTTTACAGGCATGATCGTGATGTATACCATGATCACAACTTCTTATATTTTGCTGGCCGTTGCTGTAAAAAAAGTCGCATTGGGCGTGGCTTATGCACTGTGGGAAGGTATTGGGATCCTGTTTATTACCACTTTTAGTGTGATGTGGTTCAACGAATCATTGTCATTGATGAAAATGAGTGGATTGGTCTTGTTGATGGCTGGAATTGCCTTGATCAAGATGGGAGAGAAAAAGAGCAAAGGCCAGGCTTCAAACAATGCATCCCAAAATAATCCATCAACAGCATTAAATAATGTTTCGAACAAGCAAATCAGGGAGGCATGATATGCTGACTCAATTTGAATGGTGGCATGGGGCATTCCTGATTCTGGCTGTTGTTTTGGAGATTGTGGCGAATATTTTATTGAAATTATCCAATGGATTTCAGCGTTTCTGGATGGGTATTTTGTCTCTGGTTGCTGTTTTGGGCGCATTTAGTGCGTTGGCCCAGGCAGTGAAAGGGATAGAACTTTCCATTGCTTATGCCTTATGGGGAGCATTCGGCATCATTGCCACAGTGGCAGCGGGTTGGATAATGTTTAATCAACGACTGAATTTTAAGGGATGGAGTGGTATTGTGCTGCTATTGATAGGCATGATTATTATTAAGATGGCTTGATTTCTACTCTCCATTCCTTAAACTTTATTTCTAAGCATGGCATTGAATGAGCAATAACTCATTCAATGCCATATTTGTTTGGCCGGTGTGGATTATAAAGCGGCGATAATTTTGATTTCGACTTTATACTTAGGATCCATCAATGCAGCCTGAACAGTACAGCGGACTGGAGCACTTCCGGCAATCACCCAGGCGTCCCAGGCGGCGTTCATACCTGCAAAATCAGCTTTATCCGCCAGAAAAATCGTTGCATCCAATATCTTGCTTTTATCTGAACCAAGGCGGTGTAACAGGGTATCAATGGCTGCCAGAGTATCGGCGGTTTGCTCTGTAATATCACCGTCCAGTTGTTCTGGCACGCTGGTATAATAGATAGTGTCATTGTGAACGACTGCTTCTGACCAACGGGTATCTGGATCAATGCGTTTAATAGTCATTAAATCTCCTGTTAATTTATCCAGTTTTTTGCTGAATTGAGTAGTTATTACAACTTAGTATTGGCATAATTCTGCTACATTTTATTGAAAGAGACTGTTTGTGTCAGACGATTTTGCGAAAAATGGCATACTAGCCAAAGCCATACCAGGTTTCAAGCCACGCGATGCCCAGCGGGAAATGTCTTCGGCTATTACAGTTGCGATTAAAAAACAGCAACAATTGGTCGTAGAAGCAGGAACGGGAACCGGTAAAACATTTGCTTATCTGGTCCCTGCTTTGCGTTCCGGTAAAAAAGTGATTATTTCTACTGGTTCTAAGGCATTGCAGGATCAGCTTTACAGTCGAGATCTCCCCACTATCGTTGATGCGTTAGGTTTTACTGGCAATCTGGCGCTATTAAAAGGGCGCTCAAATTATTTATGCCTTGAACGCCTTGAACAACAGTCAATCGGCAATTCCCAATTAGAAGCTGAAGTTCTGGCGGAAGTCATCAAATTGAAGCATTGGTCAGGCCATACAACAGATGGTGATATCAGTACCTGTCATCAAGTGGCGGAAGATAGTACGGTTTGGCCATTGGTCACGAGCACTAATGATAATTGTCTTGGCAGTGATTGCCCATCCTATCAGGAATGTTTCGTTCTGAAAGCCCGTCGAAAAGCGATGGAAGCCGATGTGGTGATTGTTAACCATCACCTATTTATGGCAGATATGGTGGTTAAGGATAGCGGGTTTGGTGAATTAATCCCGCATGCTGATGTGGTGATTTTCGATGAGGCGCATCAGATCCCTGATATTGCCAGCCAATATTTTGGTCAGCAATTAAGTAGCCGCCAATTGATGGACTTATCGCGCGATATCATCATGGCTTACCGTACTGAAGTACGAGATCAGGCACAATTGCAAAAAAGTGCAGATCGTCTCAGCCAAAGTGCACAAGATTTTCGTTTGTCATTGGGTGAAAACAGTTATCGGGGTAATCTTCGTGGGGCCTTACAACAGCAGCAGGTTCAGCGCGCATTAGTGCGGATGGACGATGCCCTTGAGCTTTGTTATGACGTGATGAAACTCTCTTTGGGGCGTTCAGCCATGTTAGATGCGGCTTTTGAACGGGCAACGGTTTACCGTAATCGTCTTAAGCGTCTGATTGATGTTAGCATACCCAATTACAGCTATTGGTTTGAAAGTTATGGGCGGCATTTTTTGCTGGCACTAACACCGTTATCTGTTGCTGACAAATTCAGTGAGATGATCCTTGAAAAATCAGGTAGTTGGATTTTTACATCGGCAACATTGTCGGTCAATGAACAGCTAAATCATTTCACTGAACGTTTAGGGCTAAAACAGGCCCAAACATTACTCTTGTCTAGTCCCTTTGACTATCAACGTCAAATGTTATTGTGTGTTCCGCGTCACTTACCATCACCTAACCAAAATGGTGGTGCAAAATGGCTGGCTCGTATGCTAAAGCCATTAATTGAAAGCAATAAAGGACGCTGTTTTTTCCTCTGTACTTCTCACCAAATGATGCGTAGCTTGGCGGAAGAGTTTCGTGCCAGTATGACATTGCCAGTATTGGTACAGGGTGAAACGAGCAAGACACAACTTCTGACACAATTTATCTCTGCGGGCAATGCATTACTGGTAGCGACCAGCAGCTTTTGGGAAGGGGTGGATGTCCGCGGTGATGCATTGTCCTGTGTTATTATTGATAAATTGCCGTTCACTGCGCCGGATGATCCTTTGCTTAAGGCCCGTATTGAGGATTGCCAACTTAAGGGCGGAGATGCTTTTCACGAGGTCCAGCTTCCCGATGCCGTGATTGATTTGAAGCAGGGCGTTGGGCGCCTGATCCGCGATATTGATGATTATGGCGTTGTGGTTATTTGTGATAATCGGCTGGTGATGCGTCCATACGGTGAGGTTTTTCTAAACAGCCTGCCTCCTGCTTCCCGTACCCGTGATTTATCAAAAGCAATTGCGTTTCTGAACTCACGCCCACCGCGGTCTGGGTAATAAAATGTCAGGGCGATGATGTTGGGGCTATGGTAGTATAGCCCCTTGTATTGAATCCTATATCTTGCCGGAGTTAAGGCATGTCCACGCGAATTTTAGCTATTGATACTGCAACTGAAGCCTGTTCTGTTGCGCTTTGGAATGAAGGTGCTATCGAGGCACAGTTTGAAATTTCCCCACGGGAACACACTCAACGTATTTTACCAATGGTTCAAGCGGTTTTATCAAAAGGTGGTGTGAACCTGCAACAATTGGATGCGTTAGCGTTTGGCCGTGGACCGGGCAGTTTTACCGGTGTACGGATTGGTATTGGCATCGCCCAAGGGCTGGCATTGGGCGCTGAATTACCGATGATTGGTGTTTCCTCACTGAAAACAATGGCACAAGGGGCTTTTCGTTTAAAAGGAGCAACAAACGTTTTAGTTGCTATTGATGCGCGGATGGGGGAAGTTTACTGGGGACAATACACGCGTAATTCACAGGGTGAATGGCAGGGTGATGAAACGGAAGCAGTTTTGAAACCTGAACAAGTGCAAGAGATTATGAATTCCTTGTCAGGAGAATGGGAAATTGCTGGAACGGGATGGGAAGCCTATCCTCAATTATTAGACAGCCATTTAGTGCTGACAGCAAGCGATGTTACTTTACCCCATGCAGAAGATATGCTGCCATTGGCAATTCAAATGTGGGACGCGGGGGAAGCGACAGCGGTTGAACACGCTGAACCTGTTTACTTGCGTAATGAAGTGACATGGAAAAAATTGCCGGGCCGTTAAGGAACTTCTGTCTGGCGCCATAAAATTCATGCAACTTGTGGCAGAAAGCGGTGTCCATGAGTATAAAGGGCTTACAGTATGGCTAACCAGATGGATGGTTAGTCTAATAAGATTTGGAGGCGTTATGCTCAATGGAACACATTATCGAAGCATACTGCAAACGGTAACATTATTGGGAACCCTGGTACTTGCGGGGTGTGTGTCAGTTCCTGATGTTATTAAAGGAACGACTAAAACACCGGTGGAAAACCTGTTTTCTGTCAAGAACATGCCTGAGTTATACATTGGGCATGAAGGAAGATTTGGTGGCAAAGTACTTAGTGTCTTGAATGAAAAAAGCCAGACTCGATTGGAAATATCTGCTATGCCCCTAGCAGGCAATGCTTCCCCCCGTTTGGATGCACCTTCTTTGGGACGAGTGTATGCCTACGTTAATACTTTTTTAGAACCCAGTGATTTTAAAGATCACTATGTAACCGTTGTAGGTCTGATTACGGGTCTTGAAAAAGGAAGAGTAGGCAATAGCCCGTATAATTACGTTGTGATGAATGCAACGGGAGTGAAACGTTGGTATGAATCTCAGAGAATGATTTTTCCTCCTGCTGTCGGAACGGAACCATGGGGCTATTATGGCAACCCTTATGATCCGTTTTGGCGCGGTTATTCACCACTCCAGCCTGTATCAGTTGAGACAATTTTAACCGAATAAACCTCTTGCCAATCAAGGGGTATCTGGTGGCAGGCATTTGTCCCCCAACAAAAACAAACCTGCCACTGGTGATACCCAGGGTTATCCGTCTGTAAAAGAATCAATTTCCTGTCATGTCGTGACATAAATTCTTAATAATTATCCTTTGATTAACATGTCTTATTTATAACTATTTAGAATAATAGGAAGACTTCAAGCCAAAAATTAGGAAATAAGTGTATAATTGGCTAACTATAAATCCAAGTGATAACAATTTAGCTAATTGTTTGATAAATAATAAAAAATACTCAGGCGGCAAAAGCTGCCTTATTTTTTTGCAGTCATTGATAGTATTAAATTAGTGATGTGTATCGCCAACCTGAACATTGTTGCTTTGCAAACTGGTACGCTGAGTTAATAATTTGTTAAATGTACTGGTCAGGTTTGTTTTATGGTTAGTGGTTACATCGCAATTAGATTTCAGGAGTATTCAACTTGGAAAAAGTTTGGCTAAAACATTATCCGGCAGATGTTCCGGCAGAAATCGATCCCGATCGTTATTCATCGTTGATTGAAATGTTTGAAAATGCTGTAGCGCGTTATGCCGATCAAGTCGCATTTATCAATATGGGCGAGGTAATGACTTTCCGTAAATTGGAAGAGCGTAGCCGTGCCTTTGCTGCCTACTTACAGAATGGCTTGGGGTTGAAACAAGGAGATCGGGTAGCATTGATGATGCCCAATTTACTGCAATACCCCGTGGCATTATTTGGTATTCTGCGTGCGGGTATGATTGTTGTAAATGTGAATCCGCTCTATACCCCGCGTGAATTGGAGCATCAGCTTAATGATAGTGGCGCATCTGCTATTGTTATCGTTTCTAACTTTGCACATACCTTAGAAAAGATTGTCTTTAATACGCAAGTCAAGAACGTTATTTTGACGCGCATGGGTGACCAACTTTCTCGTCCTAAAGGAACCCTTGTTGATTTTGTCGTTAAATATGTCAAACGGCTTGTGCCTAAATATCACTTACCGGATGCCATTTCGTTCCGTAGTGTGATTCATAAAGGCTACCGTATGCAGTATGTCAAACCGGATGTGAAAAACGAGGATTTGGCTTTTCTGCAATATACGGGGGGAACCACAGGAGTGGCAAAAGGTGCAATGCTGACTCATCGTAATATGCTGGCAAACCTCGAGCAAGCCAAAGCCTGTTATTCTCCGTTATTAAACCTTGGGCAAGAGTTAGTGGTCACTGCATTGCCGTTGTACCATATCTTTGCTTTGACGATAAATTGTCTGTTCTTTATTGAATTGGGTGGGCAAAATTTGTTGATTACCAACCCTCGTGATGTAAACGGCACGGTTAAGGAACTATCGCGTTATCGCTTTACCGCACTATCAGGTGTTAACACATTATTCAACGCTTGGCTGAATAATGCGGAATTCCAGAAGCTGAATTTTTCCTCACTACGTCTATCTGTTGGTGGCGGCATGGCCGTACAACGAGTAGTGGCTGAAAAATGGCAAAACCTGACAGGTCGTCGTCTACTGGAAGGATATGGATTGACGGAGTGTTCCCCTCTAGTTTCAGCTAACCCGCATAACTTGACCTATTACAGTGGTAGCATTGGCTTTCCGATTGCTTCAACAGAAATCAAGTTGGTAGGGAATGATGGCAATGAAGTTTCACCGGGCGAGGCAGGTGAAATGTGGGTGCGTGGGCCACAGGTGATGAAAGGTTACTGGAATCACCCTGATGCAACGGATGAGGTATTGAAAGATGGTTGGTTGGCAACTGGGGATATTGCCAGCGTGGATGAAAAAGGCTTTATCAGTATTGTTGATCGGAAAAAAGACATGATCCTAGTTTCTGGATTTAATGTCTATCCAAATGAAATAGAAGATATTATTTCTTCCCATCCTAAAGTGTTAGAGTCTGCTGTAGTCGGTGTTCCGAGTGAAAACTCAGGAGAAACTGTCAAAGTATTTGTGGTACGCAAAGATCCCAGTTTGACTGAGGATGAACTGAAAACGCATTGCCGTCGTTACCTGACTGGGTATAAGGTGCCGAAGCTCATTGAGTTCCGCGATGAATTGCCAAAATCGAATGTCGGTAAAATTCTTCGCAGAGAACTTCGCAATGAAGAATTGGCAAAAGTGGATAATGCTGCAACAAATTGAGTATATTTTTACATCAACAACGCCGGTAAAACCGGCGTTGTTTTGGCACAGGTCATTATCAAATATCTGGTGTGTTGGGCTATAATGCTGCGGGGCTGGCGGTATTTCATCCCCGAAGGTTGTCTTTAGACGTCCGCTTGAAGATGCCGGAAGATTCGGGATGGAATTTGAGGCAAGGGAAAGATAAAGAATAAAATAAACCCGCAGGAAAGTTGCGGGTTGAAATTGTTAGAGTTTAATTATTTTTAAGTCTTAAATTTCTATTGTTATGCCTAATTTTCTGTATCGCCAAATTTTGGGTTCGAAATAATCCTCGTATGTTAAAAGAGCAGATTGCTGCCCTATAGTGATAGTAGCTTCCTTTCTCATTGAACCACGATTTCCCGTTTTCTTTCAGATAGTCATAACGGTCATAGTGCTTGGTCGAGACGCCGAGTTTTTTGTGGAGTTGTAAATATCTTTCATATCAGAATTAATCCCCATTCCTCCTGCAAGCGTCTTACAGGTTCGTCTGATATCCCTTGGAGTAAATTCCTCAAAGTTGTGGTAAGAGAAAAGCATGTCTAATACTATAGAAACAGCTATTTGAGTGAAGGACGTCTATATAACTTTTCATAATCATGAGAGTTTCATATTTCCTATTCCTTTCCATGTGGTTGCTGAAGCGGCATTCAAAAAAATCTTAACTTTTTTGATTAGCTGCCACATATATTGGCAATAATGATTTCGTGTCACCGTTTCATGCAATGATTGCCATAACCGTTCTATTTTATTCAACCATGGAGAGTAAATAGGAAGAAATAACAGTGTTACTGTCGGATTTAGCTCCAACCAGGCTTTGACTTGTTTGCTGGTATGAATGCTGTAATTATCTAAAATGACGGTTAGTGTTTTTGCATGACGGTAATGGTGCTTTAATTTCTCTAACATTTTGATAAGTAATTGAGAGTTCTTTCTATTATAACCCGTATAGACAATTTCTCTGGTTTGAATATTAAAACAACCAGCAAAGTAGTATTTCTGATTTTTTCCCGGTGTAATGAGCCTTTTTTGCTGCCCTTTGAAATACCAGTCTGAACCTATTTTGGGATTGAAATTAATATCCACTTCATCCTCATAAAAGACGGGGTTTTCTTCTGATGCCTGTGATAATGCCTGATTAATACGTGCCATTTTCTCCTCATAGTTAGGGTCTGGTTTATGTACGGTAGGGGCTACCCGTCGCCAAACGATTTTATTT